>JBARAE010000709.1:0-1957 GCA_049791715.1 Micromonospora sp. | reverse complement strand
CGGTCGCCCACCGTCACCGGCGCCCGCCCCGGGCGACGGCCACCCGCGCCCTGCCGCCGACGAGCAGCAGCACACCGGCCCCGGCCAGCACGTACCACCAGGTCTCCAGCCCGGTGCCCGCCGCGCCACCGTCACCGCTCGGCACGCCGCCCGGGGCGGAGTGCAGGCCGCTGACGGTCTGCGCGACCAGTGAGAGGTTCTTGTCCCCGGCCGAGCCGATCGCGTACACGATCGTCGCGGTGCCCTCCTTGAGGGCGAGGTCGGCCGGGCCGATCGCCACCGTGTCGGTACCGGCGAGGACCACGTCGGCCTGCACCGTCCCGGCGTCGACGTCGGCCTTGGCCTCCTTCGGGTTGGTCAGGTCCTCGAAGACCGGCTCACCGCCGGCCCGCACGTCCACCGCCGGGGCGGCGGCGATGTGCCGGACGATCAGCCGGGCCTTGCCGGCGTGCACCCTGGAGGTGTCGTTGACGAACGGGGTGATCCGCGGCTTGCCGTCGGCGTCGAGGTGGGCGGCGATGCTGATGTTCGCCCCGCCCGGCACCTTCGCGTCGTCGACGCTGAGGATCGCCTGGTCGACCGGCTCGCCGGGCTTGGTCAGCGCGATGTCGTACTCGCCCTCCGCCAGGTCGAGCGGGCCGGCCACGTCGCCCGGCTGGAAGGTGTCCAGGGTCTTCTTACCGTTGACGTACACGTCGACCGGGGTGTCCGGAATTCCGTGCACGACGGAGACCTTGCTGCTGGCGGCGAAGGCCGGGGTCGCGGTGGCGGCGCCGACGGCCGCGAAGGTCAGCGCGGCGGCCGCGCCACCGGCGGCGACCCGACGGACGTACGAGAACTGCATTGTCTGCCTCCTGATGGTTGGTACTGGTTCGTCAGGCCCGACGTGCAGAACGGGTTACGCCCGCCTTCCGCCGCCCGGATGCGGCCGGCGGCACCTTCTTTTTCTTCGCCGCCCCCGCATCCGAACTGCCCTCCCGGGACGAAGAGCAGGTGGAACAACCAGCGGAAGGACCAGGAAAGTGGGGCGAGGGCTGTGGGAGCTACAGTCGGGCATGCCCCAGGGAAGGCGAGCCGCCCGGTGACGGCGGAACGGCAGGAGCCGGAGCCGCCGGCCGACGACCTGGCGGTGCGTTTCCGCGCCGGTGACGAGCGCGCGCTGCGGGAGGCGTACGACAGGTACGGCCGGGCGGTGCTGCACCTGGCCACCAGCACGCTGGCCAACCGTACTGACGCGGAGGACGTGACCCAGGCGACGTTCGTCGCCGCGTGGCTGGGGCGGGACACCTTCGACCCCGGCAAGGGGTCACTGATCGGCTGGCTGCTCGGAATCGGGCGGCGCAAGGTGATCGACCGGCTCCGGGCCGCCGCCCGGGAGACCCGGGTGGTCGAGACGGTCAAGCAGCACCTGCCCGAGCCGCCCGCCGCCGGGCCGGACCCGGACACGGTGGTCGACCGGCTGGTGGTCGCGGACGAACTGGCCCGCCTCCCCGACGATCAGCGACGGATGCTGGAACTGGCCTTCTACGACGACCTGACCCATCAGCAGATAGCGACCGTGACCGGGGTGCCGCTCGGGACGGTCAAGAGCCACATCCGACGCGGCATGGCGAGCCTCAAGCGCAGATGGGAGGTGGACGGTGCAGCACCTGGACCACGACCGGCTGGTCTTTCTGGCACTCGGTGAGAGCGAGGCGGAGGGCGGTGAGGCCACCCACCTCGACACCTGCGTGCACTGCCGGGCCGAGCTGGAGGCGCTCCAGCACGTCGCCCGGCTCGGTGCGGGCACCCAGGGCCTCGGCGACCTGCCCGACCCGCCGGAGCTCGTCTGGGAGGGCATCGTCGCGGAGATCAGGGCCGCCGAGGAGCTGCCCTCGCTCTCCGGGCGGCGCGAACCCCGGCCCCCGGCAGGGCCTGGTGAGCCGCCGGCGCCGCCGGCCCGGGACCGCCGTCGCGG
>JBARAE010000708.1:0-5045 GCA_049791715.1 Micromonospora sp. | reverse complement strand
GGCCCCCACCGGGGGCCGGCCGACCGGTCGTCAGTCGTTGATCCGCTGGAACACCCGGAGCAGGGTGTCCCGGCTGTGCTTCTCCAGCAGCTCGCTGGCCATCAGCTCCTGCACCTGCACCACGCGGCCGTCGTGCAGAGTCGCCTCGGCCTTCAGCGGTACCCGCTTCGTCACCGTCACCGCCCTGATCTCCTCGTACGGCAGGAACGGGTGCCGGGCCGCCAGCTCGCCGACCGGCACCGCGCCGAGCAGCGCCTTGAGCCGCTTCTCGCCCTCGCTGGACTTGCCCGGGTCGGGGATCAGGACCAGCCCGTTGTCCAGCACGAGCACGTCGTGCTCCCGGCCGTCGATCTTGATGTTGGCGAGCGCGCCGATCAGGTCCGCGTTGCGCGCGGAGGCCCGGCGCTGCACCACCGTCGCGCTGGCCGCGTCCACCCCCAGCTCGGCAAGGCGGACCAGCGCCTCGTCCAGGGTCGCGGGGGCGACGGCCAGCTTGGCGATCTCGGCCAGGTCCCACGGCTCGCCGGCCGGGCCGACCAGCCGGGCCGGACCGGACCAGGAGAGCTGCCAACGGGCCCGCCCGGACCGGATGGCGGCGTTGTCGAGCAGGGTCTCCATCGGCCCGGCGAAGGCGGCCGCTGCCTCCTTGCGGGTGGCGCCGGTGAAGAACTGCTCGGCGAACTCGCCCAGCCGGCCGCTGCGGACCAGCTCCAGCACCGTCGGCAGGCCCGGCTCCGGCGCGCCGGTGAACCGGCCGGCCGCCCGGTAGATGCGGTCCGCCTGCTGCTGCACCGCGCCCGCCATCGCCTCGGCGATGAACTCGGGCCAGGGCACGATCCGCCGCGAACCGTGGTTCACCACGATGCCCTGCAACTGCCGGCCCGCGCCCGTGACGTCGGTGAGCATGATCCAGGCCGGGCGGTCGTCCGGTGCCACCCGCACCGCCGGCAGCTGGTCCATCGCGGCGACCCGGACGTGCACCGGCGGGTGGGTGTTCCAGCGCGACGGCGCCTCCTCCGGCGTGTTCTCCCGGAGCTGGTCGATCTCGTCCCGCCGGGCGTGCAGCAGCTGACCGAAGCCGCCGAAGAGGTCGTCCGGCGCCAGACCTGCGGTCCAGCCCAGCTCGACGTACCGCGCCATGTAGAACGACCAGGCGGCGTCGAGGGCGGGCAGCATGCGCAGCGCGGAGGTCGCGGCGTCGTGGCCGGCGAGCTGCATCGACGCCCGGTCCGCCTCCAGCTCCTGTCGCCGGGACGCCGCGTTGTCGACCATCAGGTAGAGCTTCGAGTACGCCTTGAAGACCCACCCGATGGGGTTGTGCGGGCTGATCTGGTCGACGGTCTCCTCGATGGCCAGGCGGCCCCGGTAGGCGACCCCGCCCAGCCGGGTGTGGCTGCCGGAGTAGTGGCCCAGCTCGTGCGCGAGCACCGAGCGGAGCTGGTCGACCCGCATTCCCTGCAGCAGCGGCAGCCCGATGTAGAGGGTGCGCCGGCCGCCGATCAGGCCGAGCAGCCGGCTCTGCTCGCCGACCGCCGCGTTGACCTCCGGCACCAGCCGGATCTCGTCGGGCGCCCGGGTGCCGACCGCCGCTGCCAGCTCGCGGACGGTGGCCCAGAGCTGCGGCGCCTCCCGCTCGCCGAGGATCAGGCCGGACGCCGGCTCGTTCCTGGTGCGAATCGCGCGCCAGAGCCCGACGGCCACCGCGCCGAGCGCGACGACCAGCGGCAGCAGCAGCTTGCCGGTGATCACGCCGCTGGTGTGCTGGAACAGCCAGACGCCGAGCGCGACGACCACGGCGAGTTGGAGCAGTGCGACGACGTAGAAACCGATCAACATGACCACCGAGGCGAGCGCCCGGTACGTCGCGGACATGGTTGGATCCCTTCCCCCGTGTTGAAGAGCCCGCGTGGGATCGCGGGTGCGCGGGGCACCGTACGACGTCGATCCCCTGCGGACAAGACCCGCCGCCGTCGCGGGACGAGGGTGACCGCCGTCCAGGCGTGCCCGGTGCCGGGCGATATCCTCGGTCGGACCAAGCCGGGGCGGGGCGCCCCGGACGAGCGACGTCGAGGTGAGCCGATGGTGGGCAGGGCCGACGGGCGGGCGCGGGCGGCGGTGGTCGGCACCGGCCTGATCGGTGGCTCGGTGCTGATGCGGCTCCGCGACGCCGGGCTCGACGTCGCCGGTTGGGATCCGGACCCGGCGACCCGCCGGCGCGCCCACGAGCAGGGCATCGCCTGCCCGGACGGGCTCGAGGAGGCGGTTGCCGGGCGGGACGTGGTGTTCCTCTGCGGTCCGTTGCCGACCCTCACGCAGACGCTGCCCCGGGTGGCCGCCGCGACCGACGAGGACTGCGTGCTCACCGACGTGGGCAGTACCAAGGCCGAGGTGGCCGCGGCCGCCACCGCCGAGGGGCTCGGGCACCGGTTCGTCCCCGGCCATCCGATGGCGGGCGCCGACCGGGCCGGCCTCGACGCCGCCGACCCGGCACTGCTCGACGGGGCCGCCTGGGTGCTCTGCCCGGGACCGAACGGGATGACCCCGTTCCGCCGGCTCGCCGCGCTGGTCATCGACGTCTTCGGGGCCCGGGTGGTGCCGATGTCCGCCCCCGAGCACGACGCGGTGGTGGCGCTCAGCTCGCACGTTCCGCACCTGCTGGCCGGTGCGCTGGCCGGCGCGGTACAACGCTCGGCGCTGCGCGACGCCGTGCTCGCCCTCGCCGCCGGCAGCTTCTCCGACGGCACCCGGGTCGCCGGCGGCCCGCCCGGACGGACGGCGAACATGCTGCTCGGCAACCGGAGCCGGGTGCTGGCCGAGGTGGCGGGGGTCCGCGCCGTCCTCGACGAGTTGGCCGAGGCGCTGCGGGCCGGCGACGCCGCCACACTGACGACCCTGCTGGACGAGGGGCGGACGGCCCGCGTCGCGCTGGCCGGACGCCGGTTCACCACCCACCACCGGGAGTTCCCGGCCGCCGCGGACCACGCGGGGGAGCTGGCGTACCTGCGGGAGTTGGGGGCGTCGGGCGGCCACCTGACGAGCTGCCGCGTCGAGGGGGCGGCGGTCACGTACACGGGGCACCTACCGGTCGCCGCGCGACTAGGGTGAGGCACATGGCGGACGCACCGGTCGTGGCGGTACGCGGCGAGGCGTACCGGGAGGTCGCCCCCGAGCCGGCCCTGGGCTGATGCCGGCGGCGCAGATTCTCCCCTTCGACGAGCTCGTGGCCCGGGCCCGCGCCCTTGCCGACGCCGGCCCGCGGCAGCTGCTCGGCATCGCCGGCGCGCCGGGTGCCGGCAAGTCCACGCTGGCCGAGCGGATCGTGGCCGAAGTCGGCCCGCTGGCCCGCCTGGTGCCGATGGACGGCTTCCACCTCGCCCAGTCGGAGCTGGTCCGGTTGGGCCGGGACGGGCGCAAGGGCGCCCCGGACACCTTCGACGTCAACGGCTTCGTCTCGACGTTGCGCCGGCTGCGCCGGCTGGAGCCGACGTCGGTCTGGGCGCCGGCGTTCCGCCGTGACCTGGAGGAGCCGATCGCCGGGTCGATCGAGGTGCCGCCCGAGGTCCGACTGGTGGTGACGGAGGGCAACTACCTGCTGTTGCGGCTCGACCCGTGGGAGGAGGTCCGCACCCTGCTGCACGAGGCGTGGTTCCTCGACCTCGACGCCGAGCTGCGGCTACGCCGGCTCACCGCGCGGCACGAGGCGTACGGGAAGTCGCCGGAGGCGGCCCGGGCGTGGGCGCTCGGCAGCGACGAGGCCAACACGACCCTGGTCGCCGGCACCGCCGTCCACGCCGACCTGGTGGTACGCCTAGCCGACGGCCCGCCGGGGTGACGGGACGCCCGGCCGGAGCAGCCGGGCGACCCGGGCCCGTTCCCGCCCGAATTCGGGGGCGTCGGGGTAGCTGCTGTGGTTGTGGATCGGCGGGTCGGCGACCTCGCCGCCGCTGGGGTGCAGCGCCTCCGGGTCGCGGACCAGCACCTCACCTTCCCCGGCCGGGACCGACCAGCCGAGCGGATCGGTGTCGCGCCAGAAGTTCGTCCACTGGGTGTCGGCGGCGGGCCCGGACAGGGCCCGGGCGAGGGTCGGCAGCCGGTCCGGCCCGAAGTACGCCGGGAAGACCCGCCCGTAGAGCCGGGTGAGCTGGCAGCCGTAGGAGAAGAACCAGATCCGCCGGCGCCACCGCTCCGGTAGCTGGAGGATCACCGCCGCGCAGATCACCGTGCCCTGGCTGTGTCCGGAGAGGATGATGCCCTCCATCCGCCGCGGGTCGTGTTCGGCGAGCGCGAGCAGACCGGCGGTGCGGGTCTGCAGCTCGGGCACCGCCCGTTCGGCATAGCTGGGCGGGGCGAGCGGGTGCGCGGCCCGGGGCCAGAAGGTGCCGACGTCCCACAGCACGCCGACGGTGCGTCGGACCGTCTCGTTGCGGTAGACGAGCAGGCCGACGGCGGCGATGGCCACCGGGAGCCAGCCGAGCAGCCAGTCGCCCCCGTCGGCGATCACCTTCACCGGGCGCCACCACCCGGTGACCGCGGCCGGATGGGGGCGGGCGTGGGAGAGGGCGACGGTGCAGCCGAGGGCGGCCAGCGCCGCGGCCGCCCCGGCGTACCAGCCGGTGAGCCGGATCGCGTGCTCACCGACCAGCCGGTGCAGCGCGCGGAAGACGCTGACGTCGCGGCACCGGCGCAGGTCGTGCGCGGAGAGGGCGGTGTCGTCGGCGGTCAGCGCCGCGTACTCCTCGCGGCGGAGCTGCCCGAAGAGCAGGCCGGCGTGGGCGGCGACGGGGATCAGCGCCAGCAGCGCCACGGCGAAGGCGAGCCCGGCCCACATCACCGGCACCGGCGGGATCACCGTCGGGTTGGGCGTGGTGCTGTCGTTGAGCCGGTCGATGACCCAGTAGAAGAGCCCGGAGCAGTAGGCGATGGCGAGCAGCCAGCCGAAGCCGGCGATGAGTGCCGGGGCCCGGCCGTTCCAGGCCAGGTCGGTGTGGTCGTCGCGGGGTCCGGTCTCCACCGCCGGCCCGGTGCGCGGCAGCAGCAGACCGGCC
>JBARAE010000707.1:0-2039 GCA_049791715.1 Micromonospora sp. | reverse complement strand
GGCCGGTGGGGTGCTCACGGGCGGCCCGCTCACCGGTTGTGCGGGCCGGGGCGGCGGGCTGACCGGCTGCACCGGCGGTCCGCTGACCGGGTGAGCCGGCACCGGCGGGGCGCTCACGGGCGGAAGCGGCACCGGCGGGGCGCTGATCGGCTGGGCCGAACCTGGTGGGGCGCTCACGGGCTGGGCCAGGCCGGGTGGGGTGCTGACCGGCTGCCCGGGCGTCGGCGGGGCGCCAACCGGGTGGGATGGCATCGGCGGGGCGCTCATGGGCTGGACCGGTACCGGCGGGTCGCTGATCGGTGGCGGTGGCATCGGCGCGGCGCCGACGGGTTGCGCCGGGCTTGGTGGGGCGTTGACCGGCTGCGGGGGCGTCCGCGGTGCATTGACGATGTGGTTCGGTACCGGTGGGCCGCTCACCGGTGTGGTGGAGGCCGGAGCTGTCGGCGTCGTACGTGCGGCGGCAGCCCGGTCCGCCTCCTCGCGCAGCAGCGGCTCGATCTGCTGCACCTGAATGGTCGGCTTCGCCCAGCCGGGCGCCGGAGGTGCCGGTGGGTGTTGTCCGCCGGGCCCCGGGGTCGCCGACTGTGCGGAGGTGGCGCCCGGCGAGGGCGGCGCCGGGTTCGACTGGTCGGGCATCGACTGCGGTGGCACCACGGAACCGCCCTGCGCCGGCGGCACGGCGGGCGCCGGTGCGGGCCTTGCGTCCGGCGCCCGGCTGGGAGCCGGGGTGACAGCGGTGGCTGGCGCGGAAATGGGCGCGGCTGGTGCAGGGGCGGCCGGCGGCACTGCGGGCGCCGGCATGATCGGCGTGGAACTGGGTGCGGTCGATGCAGCGGAGGGTGCTGCCGGTACGAATGGCGGCGCCGGGATGGTCGGGGCCGGCGGCAACGGCGCGGCCGTCGCGGGCGGTCCCGACGCGGGCGCGGAGCTGGTCGGTGGTGCCCACCGTGAGGGTGTCGGGACGACCGGGGCCGGTGGCAGTGCTGAGGACACCTGTGCTGGCGCGGGGCCTTGGGCGGGCACCTGCGGCGGCGCCCAGGGGGACGACGCGGCCGGCGGCGGAGGTGAGGGGTGTGCGGGCGCCGGAACCGGTCGGACCGGCGGTGGGACAGCGGACTGCGGCTGCGGCGCCCATTCCGATCCGGGGACGGCCGGGGCGGGCTGCGGTCCCGGTACGGCCGGTGTGGGCGGGATCCGGGGCGGCACGGGAAGTTGCTGCGGCTGCCCCGGGACGGGAACCGGCGGCAGGGGCATGGTCGGCCCCGCCAGCACCGTCGGGTCGGGAGCTGGCATGCCGGGTCCGCCGAGATAGTGCCGGGCGGCGCGTACCGCGGGGTGGTCCGGACCGAGCACCGCGGGCCCGGCGGTGGCCACGCGGGTGTAGTTGCGCCGGGCTTCGTGCCGGTTGCCCAGTTCCTCCGCCACCCCGGCCAGGTCGAAGGAGAGCGCCAGCATCAGGGGGTCGCCGTCGCCGCGGCGGCGCTCGCCGGCCGCGTACGCCTCCTCCAGCACCCGGCGGGCGGCGGCCGGGTCGTCCGCCTCCCGGTGCAGCCGGGCCAGCAGGTGCGCGCTGCCCAGCACGTCGGGATGGTCCTCCCCGTACGTCGGCCGGACCGACTCGATCGCGTCGGCGAGCAGTCGACGGGCGGTGGCCAGATCACCGGCGGAGCGCAGGGCGAGTGCCTGATGCTGAGCGGCGGTCAGGGGGGACGGGTGGGACACGAGAGCAATGCTGCCCGTAGTCGACGGCCCGACGCTACCCGGGCCGATGGGTCCGGGACCTCGGGTACCAACACCCCCGCTCTGAGCTGGGCAAATTCTCGGCGTGGCCGAGCGGCGGACGGCGATGTGCATGATCCACCCCGGCCGTGTACAGTAATCCCCCGTGCGGCCCACCAGGGCGGCCGATGGCTGATGAGATCACCGCGGCTGACAGGGTAGGCTGGACGAGCAGGTCCGGGTGGCGGAATGGCAGACGCGCTAGCTTGAGGTGCTAGTGCCCGTATAGGGCGTGGGGGTTCAAGTCCCCCCTCGGACAC
>JBARAE010000706.1:0-2385 GCA_049791715.1 Micromonospora sp. | reverse complement strand
GCGCCGCTCCGGTGCCGCAGAGCGTCGAGCAGCAGCGCAAGGCCGTCGAGCAGAAGGTCGGCGCCGACGCCTGGTCCGCCGCGACCGCGCTGAAGGCCCCGGCCGACCCGAGCGCCGACCCGGCGCTGACGGAGAAGCTCAAGAAGTTCGGCACGCTCTCCCCGGCGGAGATCGCGGTGCTCCCGGTCGACATGCAGTTCAACGTCCCGACCATCACCTGCGCCCAGCTCGACAAGCGGCCGGCGGCGTCGATCAAGGACGAGAAGCAGCAGGCGGTTGCCTGCGAGGCCGGCGCGAAGTACCTGCTGGACGTCGCGAAGGTGGTGGGCACGGACGTCAGCGACGCCAACGCGGTGCTCGACCAGACCAGCTCCTGGGTGGTCAGCCTGAAGTTCACCGGCAAGGGCCAGGAGCGGTGGACCAACCTGACCCGCGAGGCGTTCACCAACGCGGGCCAGGCCTGCGACCAGACTGCGCTCGGCCAGGACGGCAAGTGCCGTGTGGCGGTCGTCCTGGATAACCAGATCGTCTCCTCGCCGGAGATCCAGGGCGTGCTGACCGGGGACTCGCAAATCACCGGCAACTTCGACAACAGCACCGCCAACAAGCTGGCCAGCCAGCTGCGCTACGGCGCGCTGCCGGTGACGTTCGTGCCGCAGACCCAGCAGAACGTCACCGCGACGCTCGGCGACAGCCAGCTGCGGGCCGGTCTGCTCGCCGCCGGCATCGGCATGCTGCTGGTCATCATCTACTCGTTCTTCTACTACCGGCTGCTCGGCTCGGTGATCTTCCTGAGCCTGGTGCTCTCCGCGCTGCTGGTCTTCGGCGCGTTGGTGGTGCTCGGCCGGCAGATCGGGTTCACCCTGACCCTCGCCGGCATCGCCGGCATGATCGTCTCACTCGGTGTGGCGGCGGACTCGTTCGTCATCTACTTCGAGCGGCTCAAGGACGAGATCCGCGAGGGACGTAGCCCACGCAGCGCGGTGCCGCGCGCCTGGGTCCGGGCCCGCCGGACGATCATCTCGGCGAACGCGATCACGCTGATGTCGGCGGTGGTCCTCTACATCGTGTCGGTCGGCACGGTGAAGGGCTTCGCCTTCGCCCTCGGCCTGGCGACCGTGCTCGACCTGGTGGTCGTCTTCCTCTTCCGTCACCCGATCATGACGATGTTCGCCCGCACCCGGGCGTTCCTGTCCCCGCGCGTCAGCGGTCTCGGTCGGGCCCTGCCGGCCCGGTCGGCCGAGCAGGCCACCGCCCGCAACCCGCGCGTCAAGGAGGCCTGAGATGGCTAAGAGTGGTCTGGCGTCCCGGCTCTACCGGGGCGAGGCCGACCTCAACATCGTCGGCCGGCGCAAGCTGTGGTTCAGCGTCGCCGCCGCCCTGGTGCTGGTCGCGGTGCTGAGCTTCGCGGTGCGGGGCTTCAGCCTCGGCATCGAGTTCGCCGGTGGCAACTCGTTCCAGGTGCCGGCCAGCGTCGGCACCCTGGACGGCACCGAGGCGAAGGTGAACGACGCCCTCAAGACCGCCGGCGGCGGCGCCGAGGTGGTCACCGCGCAGAAGGTCGGCGGTGCCGGCGGCGACTTCTACGAGATGCGCACCACGCAGCTCAGCCCGGAGGAGGCCAACGCGGTCAAGGGCGAGATCGCCCAGACGTTCGGCATCCAGCCCAGTCAGATCAGCGGCGACCAGGTCTCCGAGGCATGGGGTGCGCAGGTCACCGAGCGTGCGCTGCTCGGCCTGCTGATCTTCATCGCGGTCGTGTCGATCTACCTGATCCTGCGCTTCGAGTGGCGGATGGCCGTCGCCGCGATCAGCTCGCTCTTCATGAACCTCATCCTCACCGCCGGCATCTACTCGCTGGTGGGCTTCGAGGTCACCCCGTCGACGATCATCGGCTTCCTCACCATCCTGGGCTTCGCGCTCTACGACGTGGTGGTGGTCTTCGACAAGGTCCAGGAGAACACCCGTGGCATCACCGCCAACAACAACCTGACCTACGGCGAGGCGGCCAACCTGGCGCTGAACCAGAGCCTGATGCGGTCGCTGAACACCTCGGTGGTCGCCCTGCTCCCGGTCGGCGGTCTGCTCTTCATCGGCGCCGGCCTGCTCGGCGCCGGCACCCTGAAGGACCTGGGTCTGGTGCTCTTCGTCGGTATGGCGGTGGCGTTCCTGACCTCGATCCTGCTGGCCACCCCGCTGCTGGTGCTGCTGAAGAACCAGGACCCGCGGATCAGCGCGCACAACAAGCGGGTGCTGGCCCGGCGCGGTGCGATCGCCCGGGGCGAGCTGGCCCCGAAGGGTGCGCCGCGGGCCGCCGAGGTCGGCGAGGAGCCCATCTCCCCGGAGGCGGCCGCTCTGGCCGGCGCCGCGCCGAAGGTGGGGGCC
>JBARAE010000705.1:0-11107 GCA_049791715.1 Micromonospora sp. | reverse complement strand
CTGCTGGGCGGTCCGCCCGCCCAGCAGTCGGGTCCTGGAACCGTCAGGCGATGAATTCCTCGGCCTTCATCCAGTCGGAGACCACCTGCGCCACAGGCTCGCCCTTGACATCCACCTTCTCGTTGAGCTTGCGGATCGTCTCGTCGTCGAGCTTGGCCACGATCGGCTCGAGGATCTTCAGAATGCTCGCGTACGTGGCGGCCGTCTCACCGTTCAGGGTGGGAGCCGGGTTGTAGATCGGGAAGAACTTCCGGTCGTCCTCGAGGACCCGCAGGTTCAGGTTGCTGATCCGGCCGTCGGTGGTGAATACCTCCCCGAAGTTGCAGGACTCGCCCTTCTTCGTCTCGGTGTAGACGACGCCGGTGTCGACCAGCTTCACGTTCGCCGCCGGAACGTCCATGCCGTACGCCTTCGTCAGCCCGGGCCAGCCGTCGTTGCGCCCGGCGAACTCACTCTCCAGGCAGAAGGTCGCGTCTTGGGGGTGGCTCTTGGCGAAGGCGGCCAGGTCGGAGAGGTTCGTGAGGTTCCACTCCTTGGCCTTCTCCTCGCGTACGGCGAGGGCGTAGGTGTTGTTCGCGGGGGCGATCGGGCCCCAGACCACCTTGTTCTTGTCCTTGTCCTCCTTCACCACGGCTTCGTACTGCTTCTGCGAGTCCTGGATCGGGTCGGTGTGGCCGAGGTAGGTGATCCACGCCGTACCGGTGTACTCCCAGTAGATGTCGACGTCACCGCTGAGCAGCGCCTTGCGGACGTTGACCGACCCCTTGATGTTGGTCCGGTCCTCGACCTGGGCGCCGGCGGCCTTCAGCGCCTGCATGGTGATGTGCCCGAAGACGATGTTCTCGGTGAAGTCCTTGGAACCGACCACGATGGTCTGCCCCTTCAGGCTGGCGTCCTCCTTGATGGACCCCTTGCCGACGGCCACGTCGGCCCCCGCCTTCTCGGTGGTCACCGAGCAGCCGCTGAGGGCGAGCGCGACCAGCGCGGAGCCGGCCGCCAGGCGGGTGAACGCAATACGGTTTCGCATTGTTGCCTTCCTTGGCGCCAGGGGAGCGCCGCATGGGGAAAAGGGGGATTGCAGAAGAAGTCGGTCAGTCGAGCCCGCGTGGCCGCAGCAGGTCGGAGATCACGCCGCCCAGCCAGTCCAGGGTCAGGGCCAGCGCCGCGGTCAGGATGGCTCCGGTGACGAGTACGGTTTCCCGCTGGAGCTTGATCCCGGTGACGATCAGGGCGCCCAGGCCCCCGGCGTCGATGAAGGTGGCCAGGGTGGCCACACCGACCGCGAGGACGAGCGCGGTCCGCACGCCGGCGAGGATCACGGGTACGGCCAGCGGCAGTTCGATCCGCACGAGCACGGCGAGGGGCGACATGCCGATTCCCCGTCCCGCCTCGATCAGATGCCGGTCCACCTGGCTGATCCCGACGATCGTGTTGCGCAGCACCGGTAGGACGGAGTAGGCGACCAGGCCGATCAGCGCGGTCGAGAAACCGATGCCGAGCCAGATGCTCAGCAGTACGAGCAGTCCGATGGCGGGTGTGGCCTGGCCGATGTTGGCCAGCCCGGTGGCGAAGGGCGCCAGCCAGCGCATCGACCGGCGGGTGAGCAGGACGCCGCCGCCGACGGCGATCGCCACGACGAGGAGGGTGGTCAGGGCGGAGAGCGTGACGTGCTGCGTCGTCTTCCGCAGCAGGTACTCGGCATTCAGCGAGCGCCGTTCGATGTCGTCCAGCTCGGCGGAAGCGACCCAGAGGTACGTGCCGAGCAGCACCACCCCGAGAATCACCGGCATCGCCAGGTGCCGCCGCAGCAGCCCATGCCAGCGCGACGGCGGGGCGAGCACGCTCTGCTCGGCCGTGGAAGCGGTGATGGCGCTCATCGCTTCTCCGACGCGACTGCCGGCCGGGACCCGGCCGACCCCTCACGGGCAGCCTCCAGGATCGCCCGCTCGTTCTCCCGCTCCGACTCCCGCATCTCGTGGATCGTCCGCATCAGATCGTCGATGGTCACCGCCCCGGCGTACCGGCCCTGTTCGTCGACCACCACGGCGACGCCGCTGCTGGAGGCGAGCATGGCGTCCAGAGCGTCGCGCAGTGTCGCTCGCGGCTCCACGACCGTCACAGCTCGGCCGACGCCCACCAGACTGTCCTGGTCGGGCGTCAGATCGCGCGGGCTGACCCAGCGCAGCGGCCGGCGCTCGCCGTCCACGGTCAGCACGGCCGACTCCTGGGCCTCGTCGAGCCGGCGCAGCACCTCGGTCCTTGACTCGTCCACCCGTACCAGCGGAACCTCGTTCCAGCGGACCGCGTCGACCCGGCGGAGGTTGAGCTGCTTCAGCGCGGCGCCGGCGCCGATGAACTGGGCCACCGTGCTATCGGCGGGGTTGGCCAGCAGGCGTTCGGGAGTGTCGAACTGCCGGATCCTGGACTTCTCCCCGAGGACGGCGATGCGGGTGCCCATCTTGATCGCCTCGTCGAAGTCGTGGGTGACGAAGACGATGGTCTTGCGCAGCTGCTCCTGCAGCCGGAGGAACTCGTTCTGCAACCGCTCCCGGGTCAGCGGGTCGGTCGCACCGAACGGCTCGTCCATCAGCATCACCGGCGGATCCGCGGCGAGCGCGCGGGCGACACCGATGCGCTGCTGCTGTCCGCCGGAGAGCTGGCGGGGCAGCCGGTTACGGAACAGCGCCGGGTCGAGGCCGACCAGGTGGAGGAGTTCGTCGACCCTGGCCTCGGTCCGCTTGCGGTCCCAGCCGAGCATCCTCGGCACCAGCCCGACGTTGGTGGCGACGCTCATATGCGGGAAGAGCCCGACCTGCTGGATGACGTAGCCGATGTGTCGGCGCAGCTCGTTGCCGTCCAGGCTGGTCACGTCCGACCCGTCGAGCATGATCCGCCCGTTGCTCGGTTCGATCAGGCGGTTGATCATTTTCATGGTGGTGGTCTTGCCGCAACCGGAGGGTCCGACCAGGACGACGATCTCGCCCCGGCGGATCTTCATCGACACGTTCTCGACCGCCGGGGCCTTCTGGCCGCGGTAGGACTTGCTGACCTGTTGAAGGTCGATCATCACGTGGTCGCTCATGCTTGGCCTCCGAGGGCGGGCGAGGGGATCGCGGCAGCCGGCGTAGCGGCGGGTGCGGTGGCCGGGGCCAGGCGCCGACGGCGGCCGATCCGGATCCATTTCCGAGGCTCCCCGGCACGGGTGACCGCGCCCAGAAGCCCGAGGGCCAGGTCGACGACGACGGCGAGGACGACCACCCCGACGGTTCCGACCATGGCCTGGTTCAGGGAGTTCACGCCGCCCAGGTTGGCCAGGCCGGAGAAGATCTGGTTGCCCAGTCCGGGGCCTCCGACGTACGCGGCGATGGCGGCGATCCCCATGGTCATCTGCGTGGAGACTCGGATCCCGGCCAGGATCACCGGCCAGGCCAACGGCATCTCCACCGTGGCCAGTGACCGCAGCCGACCCATCCCGATACCCCTGGCGGCCTCGGTGAGGGCGGGGTCGATCTCGGTCAGACCGACGACCGTGTTACGCAGGATCGGCAGCAGCGCGTAGAGGGTGAGCGCCACCATCGCTGGTAGGTAGCCCAGCCCCAGCGGGGTGATCAGAAGGCCGAGCAGCGCGAACGACGGGATCGTGAGCAGCGCTGCGGCGATTCCGGTCGCGACGGCCCGCGCGGGCGGGTTGCGGTAGGTGGCGACGCCGATCAGGACAGCGATGACCGTCGCCAGCGCGACGGACATCAGCACGATGGTCGCGTGTTCGAGGGTCTGAGCGAGCAACAGGTCACGCCGGCTCTGTAGGTACTCGAGGAAAGTCATGTGTCACCTCCTGCTGTGGCTTGCCGCAACGCTCACGCCCGGCGCCGGCGGGCGACGGCCGCGGAGTGCGGGTCGCGGGAGTGGGTCAAGCCATCAGCGACTGGTGCGGATCTTTGGCGGCGGGTATGCAAAAACCCCCCGATCAAAGCCCTGAGGCGCCGATCGGTGGGTGCATAGGTGCGCCGATTCAGAACCGACGCTGGGCCATATCCTCCTTTCCACCCGGCAAATGTGTATGTATGCAATCTCTGGCAGGCGTCACGCTACTTCATCCGCCTCCATCTGTGCGACCCGCCCGGGCGGGGGGCCGAGGTGACGCATCGAAACAGCGGGCACGGGCCGAGGCTTCGGGAGACTTCCCGGGCGTTCGGCTCGGAGCCTGGCAGGAGGAAGGCCGCCGGCGGACGGTGGGCGGAACAGCCCCGCCGGTCCGGGCCGGCCGACTGAGCAGTGCCGTCCCGGTGCCCGGGGAGGGTCGAGGTCAGCGGCGCAGCCGGCGGGCGCAGGGGCCGTCATGGTCGGCGCGGAGCAGGCAGCGCCGGCCGCCGGGCAGCAGCAGGTCGCAGAAGACCCAATGGCGTACGTTCTGGTCGTCCTCGGCCGACACGGTGGTCTCCCCGGGGTCGGCCTGCGGCAGGATTCCGGTCCAGCGGGCCACGACGCGGGCCAGGCGTTGCGCGGCGGGCAGGTCGGAGGCGGTCACCGGCAGGTGGATGACCCAGCGCTCGGTCACCGGCGCTCGCCGTTCGCCACGCGGGCCTGCTCGGACTGCCAGCGGAGCAGCGCGTCCTTGATCCGCAGGGTCTCCTGGCGGTGCTTCGTGATCTCGGCGTAGAGCCACGTCATATCGCCGGCGACCCGGTCGAGGTAGGCGTACACCTGGTCCGGGTCCAAGCCGCGGCGCCCGAGCCGGGCCGGCGGGAAGCGGCGCTCGCGCACCTGCCACGGCAGCAGCGAGGGGTACGCGGACGAGCGGTAGGCGGTCGCCCCGCCCCCTTGCCCTGATCGTTCGTCGCGGACGCTCATCAGCCTGCCCTTCTGGTCGTGGAAGGGGTGGGCCGGCCTGCCCGTCCCGCGCTGGGGACCCACCCCGCCCTGACACCGCAGCTTCGTTCAGCGGTACGGCACCAGGGCTGCTCAACGGATTGCCGATCGAGAAGCGCGGCGGCCGGTCGGGGAGAACGCCCGGCCCCCGCGCCGGTAGTCATCCTGTGACAGTTCGAAGTGGACACGCAACGTTTCATGACCAAATTCTTCTGCCATGCATTGACTTATTTCGTGGAAACCAGTAGACGTTGCAGAGCTACGTCACGCGTTGTTGCCGAATGGAACCAGGGAGTGCCCGGATGGCAGAGGACATCGGTTCGACCGTGCCGCGCCGACAGCTCGGCCGGCTGCTGCGACAGTTCCGCAACGAGGCGGGCGTGACCCTCGACGCCGCGGCCGAGGCGCTGGAGTACAGCCGGCAGAAGATCTGGCGGATCGAGTGCGGCCTCGGGCCGGTGCGCGTGCTGGACGTCAAGGCGATGTGCGAGCTGTACAACGTGTCGCCGGAGATGACCGAGGCGATGCGCGGCCTGGCCGCGGAGACGAAGTCCAAGGGGTGGTGGCACGCGTACGGAGACGCGGTGCCGAACTGGTTCGAGCTGTACGTCGGCCTGGAGTCTGCCGCCGGCCACCTGCGACAGTACGAGGAGACGCTGATCCCCGGGCTGCTACAGACTCGTCAGTACGCGTTCGGGCTCGCCCGACTCGACCGCCCCTCGGCCAGCGAGGATGAACGCGAGCGAGCGGTCGAGGTGCGGCTGCAACGCCAAGGGCTGCTCACTCGAAGGCTCCCCCGGCCACCGCAGCTCGACGCGATCCTGTCGGAGGCGGTACTCCGCCGCACCGTCGGTGGGCGAGGCGTGATGGTCGGGCAGCTCAATCGACTGTTGGAGGCCGCGGAGCAGCCCCACGTCACCGTGCGGGTGCTGCCCTTCGCCGCCGGCCCGCATTCCGGCGCGGTCGCTGGCTCCTTTGTGATCCTCGACTTCCCGGCCGGCAAGGGCGGCCGGGCTGCGCCCGAGCCGTCAGTGGCCTACAGCGAGTCCCTAACCGGGGCGCTATACCTCGACAAGCCCGACGAGCTGGCCGCCTACCGGGCTGCCTGGAAATGCCTGGATGCGCTGGCGCTCCAAGAGGCACAATCGACCGACATGATCAAGACGATTATCGGGGAGCTGCGGCATGACTGACCTGACCGACGCCGTCTGGCGCAAGAGCACCCGCAGCGGCGGCAACGGCGGCAACTGCGTCGAGGTCGCCACCAACTTCCCCGGTATCGTCGCCGTCCGCGATTCGAAGGACCCCGCTGGCCCTGTTCTGGCGTTTTCGACGGTGTCTTGGAGCTGTTTCATCGGCCAGGTCGGCACCACCCGTCCACGGCAGTGACCGACCTGACTGCTCGGGTGAGGGCCTTCGCGGAGGAGCGGGAGTGGCAGCAGTTCCACACGCCGAAGAACCTCACCATGGCCCTCGCCGGGGAGGTGGGTGAGCTACTCGCCGAGTTTCAGTGGCTCACTCCCGAGCAGGCTGCCGCGGTGATGGACGATCCGACGGCCGGCGCCCGAGTGCGGGCGGAGATCGGTGACGTCATGATCTACCTGACCCGGCTGGCGGATGTCCTCGGCATCGAGCTGGAGGAGGCTGCCCTCGCCAAGTTGGAGGAGGTCGCCGTCCGCTATCCAATCGACCAGGCCAAAGGCTCCGCCGCCAAGCGGTAGCGGCGCATGCGAGGAGATCATCTCTTCGCTACAGTCCACCTGTACACGCGCTTAACGACGGGCTTCTGGCTGTGGCCGGACACGCCCCCCATGCGCACGATCACTTCGTGCTGCCCGGGGGCATGTCTTGTCTGCGTTCCGCACCTCCACCGATGGTCTCCTCCGCTACGCCACCGCCGGCACCCTCGCGGACCGGATCGCGGAACACATCGGCCACAACGTGAGCGCCGCAGAACGACGGTCCTGGGAGCGCAGCCTCACGGTGCTCGGGCAGGACCTGGCCGACGCCGGTCTGGGACAGGTCGAGGTGCTAATCGAGTACCAGCTCCCGCTGACCAGCAAGCGAGTCGACGTGGTGCTCGCGGGCGTCCATCCGAAGACCGCCGAGGACTCCTACGTGGTCGTGGAGCTGAAGCAGTGGTCGCAGGCGGAGTCCTACGAAGGCTCCGACCGGCTCGTCCTGGTCGAGCGCGCCCGCGGCCCACGCCTGCACCCGGGTGTTCAGGTCGGCGACTACTGCGAGTACCTGACGGACTTCCTCGGCGTGCTCTCCCACCGCCGCAGTCCGATCGTCGGCGCCGCGTACCTGCACAACGCTGTAGACCGGGACGTGAACGACCTCTTCCTGCGCCGGCCCACCGAGCAGAGCCGGATCTTCACCAAGCAGCGCCGCGGCCAGTTCCTTGACTACCTGCGTACCCACCTGGCTCCCGCGCCGGGCGCGCCCGCCGCCGACCACTTTCTCACCAGCTCCGTCCGCCCCAGCAAGCACCTCCTGTCGTACGCAGCGGCCGAGCTGAAGGAACGGTCGCACTTCACGCTGCTCGACGAGCAGCGCCTAGCGTACGAGCTGGTGTTGCACGCGGTGGAGCGCGCGCGTACTGCGGACCGCAAGTCTGTGGTGGTCGTCTCCGGCGGACCGGGCAGCGGCAAGAGCGTCATCGCGCTGTCGATGCTCGGAGAGCTGGCCCGGCAGCAGCGCTCGGTCATGCACGCCACCGGCTCGCGCTCGTTCACGCAGACCCTCCGCCGGTACGCCGGCAAGGGGTCGACCCGCTTAAAGAACCTCTTCGGGTACTTCAACAGCTTCATGACCGCCGAGCGCAACGGCTTCGACGTGCTGATCTGCGACGAGGCGCACCGGATCCGCGAGACCTCGGTCAACCGGTTCACCCCCAAGGCGAAGCGGGACAAGGCACGGCCGCAGATCGACGAACTGATCTCGGCCGCGCGGGTGCCGGTGTTCCTGCTCGACGAGCACCAGGTGGTCAAGCCGGGCGAGCTGGGCAGCGTGGACGTCATCTCCGCGTACGCGAAGCAGATGGGGCTGGACGTGGATGTCGTCTCGCTGCACGACCAGTTCCGATGCGGCGGCAGCGAGGCGTACGAGCAGTGGGTTCTCGACCTGCTCGGTCTTGACGGCGGCAACCCGTCGGTCTGGGTCGGCGACGGCCGGTTCGACCTGCGGCTGGCGGAGTCACCGGAGGAGATGGAGGCGTTCCTGGCGGACAAGCAGGCCGCCGGTGAGATGGCGCGTATGTCGGCGGGCTACTGCTGGCCCTGGAGTGATCCGCGCCCAGACGACTCGCTGGTGCCGGACGTACGGATCGGTGGCTGGTCGCGGCCGTGGAACGTCAAGAGCGACCGCAGCGTCGGCGAGGCGCCGGGCAGCGCCTACTGGGCCACCGACCCGCACGGCTTCGGCCAGGTGGGCTGCGTCTACACGGCGCAGGGCTTCGAGTACGAGTGGTCCGGAGTCATCATCGGACCGGACCTGGTCGCCCGGGGTGGCCGGCTGGTGACCCGGCGGGCCGAGTCGAAGGACCCGGCGTTCCGCAGCCGGAAGCAGCTCAGCGACATCGAGGCGGACCGGCTGATTCGGAACACCTACAAGGTGCTGATGACCCGGGGTATGCGCGGCACCATCCTCTACTCCACGGACCCAGAGACACGCGATTACCTGGTTTCGCTGATCGATCTGCAACGTTCAGTAGAGACGATGTACGAAGCCGGCGTCGCGGCAGCGGCCAGGCTTAACTGAGGCGGTCCGGTGCCACAGCGAGGTGATCGCTAGAGTCGGCGTGAAAAGGCGGTCCGACAGGCTTTCGAACCCGAACATGCCTCCACCGCACGAGCACTTCGTGCATCCGGGGGCAGGGAGCAGTGTCGGCGTCCTTCTACGTCTACGTCGGAGCCGACTCGCAGACGAACTACGAAAAGGGTAAGGCGCAGGGTATCTGGGGTTGGGAGTCCAGCGTGCTTGACCGCGGCGGCGCAGACGGCTCAGCGAATCGGAATGTTGCCCTCCGCATCCGCCGCGACGACTATCTGATTCTGGGGTTCAGCGCGCCCGGCGGTCCCCGAGTCAACGACCAAAAGTTCTTCGCGCAGGATCTGGCCGAGGTTCTGATCACTCGGGTAACGCGTCCTCTCTACCGGTCGGCTATCAAGGTGTGGGATGACAAGCCCTACCCTGAGCGGGTCGGTGTCGAGGTACTCCAAAGCTTTGAAGGAGTGCCAGGACGGCGGCTCGGGCCAGCGGCGATGAAGGCCCTCCGCCTGTCCGGCACCAAACAGGGCGCACCCGTCCCTGGAGCCGCGATGGCCATCGCGGCCCTCGACGAAAGGACGGAGGGCGACCAGAACGACGAACTCGATTTGGCCAGCGACCTCGACGCGTTGGTCTCTGCCGTACGGCGGCGTGAACAGCGCCGCCTGCGCAGGTTGAAGTTCGGTTCCCTGACAGAGGTGACGTGTGACCTCTGCGGCCGGACACTGCCGGTGCGCCTCGTTTCAGCGGCACATATCAAGCGGCGTGCTGACGCGACGAGGCGTGAGCGTCTGAATCCCAACAACATCATGGCCGCATGTCTACTCGGCTGCGACGCGCTTTTCGAACACGGTCACGTCCGCGTCGACTCCACTGGAACGATTCGGGTCAGCCCCGATGTGCAGGGAGAACTTCTCGCGGCAACCCAGGATCTCACTGGTCGTCGATGCGCTGCCCACAGCCCGCAGTCGCGCCCCTTCTTCGAGGCGCATGCCAGCCGGTTCACGCAACAGAGTCTGGACACCATGTGGCCACAGATTGACTTGGAACTCGTGCCCGAGCAGGCAGCAGCAAAGCAATCCTCGGACGACGAGCGGCTGACCTGACACCTGTGCAAGAGTGCTGGTCAGCGGCACCGGCACCACCTCGCCTGCCAGCCCGAGCACCAGCCGGGCCGCGGGCGAGGTCCGCCGCTGGGCGGATACGTCCACGCCGCTGATCGCCGCGACCGACGCCATCTGTAGGCGGCGCGCCGGGCGGCATGGGTACGTCGTCAGCGACGACCGCTACGGTCTGCGCAGCCGCCGTCCCGGTCGCCACGACCCGACCGGCTGCTCGCGCGTCCTGGTCAGCGAGCTGCGGGCGGTCGAGTTCCTGGTCACCGCCTACGACACGCCGCCGTTCGGCATGACGGTACTGGTGGACAGCTTGCCGGCGCTGAAGTACCTGCACCGCTGGCAGGGCGGCGAGATCAGGGCGATGCCCGCCGGTTATGACCTGTGCCCTCGGCACGCCGGTACGAAGCCCACCCTGGTCCGGCTCGCCGAGCTGGTCGCCGGGCGCCCGGACCTGACGTTCGCGCACGTCAAGGGCCACGCACACCACGCCCTCAATGAGGCCGTCGACAGCCTGGCGCGCATGGCGCGCCGCCGGGTTGAGGAGCCGTTCGACGTACGACCCCGGGCGCATGACCTGGCGTTCCTGCGCGACTGGCACGTTGCGCTGGCGGCCTGACCTCCGATCCATAGATAAGAGCAACTCTGCAGACCGTCGCAAGCGGACCGGCATCAGCCGGTACCGCCAGCCCCGCACGCCCCCCCAAACCCGCATCAGCACCCGTCGGAGGTCGCCTGATGAACCGCACCGAACCCCTGGTCGAGCTGATCTTCGACCGGCTCGCCGCCGACCACGTACCCGATGACACCGCCGAGGTGGTCCTTGCCGCGCTCAGCGGCGAGGCCGACCTGGACGCGGCGCTCGCCGGCGAGCCGACCGCCCTCGACCCGCAGCGCCCGGCGGCGGACGAGCCCCGGGAGCGGATCTGGCTCTCGTCCGTCACCGTCGCCGGCTTCCGCGGCGTCGGCCCGCAGCGCACCCTCGCCGTCGAACCCGGCCCGGGGCTGACCGTGGTGGTCGGCCGCAACGGCTCCGGCAAGTCGAGCTTCGCCGAGGCGGTGGAGCTTGCCCTGACCGGCGACAGCGCCCGCTGGGCGGACCGCAACAGCGTCTGGCGTACCGGGTGGCGCAACCTGCACCACCCGGAGGTGTGCCGGATCGGCGTCGAGCTGCGCGTCGACGGCGCCGCCACGCCGACCCGGGTGGTGCGGTCCTGGCCCGCCGGCGGCGAGCTGGGCGACGCGACGACCACCGTCACCAGCGCGCGCGGCCGCCATGCGGACCTCGACGAGCTGGGTCTGGCCCGGCCGCTGGGGCTCTACCGGCCGTTCCTCACCGCCGCCGAGCTGGG
>JBARAE010000704.1:0-1706 GCA_049791715.1 Micromonospora sp. | reverse complement strand
CCGCAGCACCGAGCGGGCGTCCACCGGCAGCGCGTCGATGCGGGCCGCGAGCACGGCGGCCAGGTCCCGGGAGAGCAGCCGGCTGCCCAGCGAACCGGGCACCAGCCGCCAGCTGCCCGGGTCGCTGCGACCCGCACCCGCGGTGAGCGCGCCCCGCTCCATCAGCAGGGTGACCAGCTCGGCCAGGTAGAACGGGTTGCCCTGGGCGGTGGCGAGCAGCCGGTCCGCGTCGGCCTGCGGCAGCTTCCCGCCGCCGAGGTAGCTGGTGAGCAGGCGGGACGCGTCGGCACCGCGCAGCGGGGGCAGCGCGTGCACCTCGGCGTCCGCGACCCGCGTCAGCGCGCCGGCGGTACGCACCAGCTCGGGGCGGCCGAGCAGCAGCACCAGCACCGGTCCGCTGAGCCGGGAGAGGGTCAGCCCGAGCGCGTTGATGGTCTCGGCGGTGGCGTCGTGCAGGTCGTCCACCACGATCACCAGCGGCGCCTCGACGGCGAGCGCGCTGAGCAGGTCGGCCACGGCGTTCGGCACGGCGTCCGCGTCGGCGGCCGGCGGAGCGGTGCTCCACTCCCCCTGGTCGGTGGGGCCACCGGCGGCGGGAAGTTCGGCGTATCCCAGCAGCGCCAGCAGCTGGTCGGTGGCGACGGGCGGCAGGTCGCCGGGGAGCCGGCCGAGCCGCTGGCCGAGCCGGCGCAGCCGCTCCTCCACGGCCGGTCGGGTCACCGCGGTGGCGGCGTCGTTGGGCAGGCCGACCGCGGCCCGGACCAAATCGGCCAGGGGCGCCAGCCGGCGCCGTTCGCCGAACGCGGCGCAGCGCACCGAGAGCACCCGGGCTCCGGTGTGCGCGGCGTACCGGCCGGCGCCGACGTCGTAGCCGGCGGCGAGGCGTTCCACCTCGGCGGCGAAGCGGGACTTGCCGATCCCCGCCTCGGCGGTCATCAGCAACACTCGAGGCTCGCCACGGTCGATCACCTCGGCGAGCCGGCCGGCGACCCGACCGATCTCGGTCTCCCGGCCCACGAAGGGCGCCTCGTCGCCGAGGCCGGATCGGGTGCCGGGCGCGTCCAGGAGGCCGAGCAGCTCGTACGCCTCGACCGGCTCCCGCTTGCCCTTCAGCCGCAGCGGACGCAGCGCCCGCCAGGAGGCGACGTGCCGGGTCGCGGCGGAGGTCCGTGCGCCCGCGTAGACGGCGCCGACGGCCGCGGCGTCGGCGAGCCGGGCGGCGGTGTTGACCGTGTCGCCGATGACCGTGTACTCGATGGCGGCCTGGATGCCGGCGATGACGTCGCCGGTGTTCAGCCCGACCCGCAGGCCGAGTGGCGCGCCACCGCCGCGCTCGTCGTCGAGCACCCGGAGGACCGCCCGCTGCATGGACAGCGCCGCCCGGACGGCCCGCTCGGCGTCGTCCTCGTGGGCGACCGGCGCTCCGAAGACGGCCATGATGCCGTCGCCGGTGAGCTTGTCGACGTGCCCGCCGAAGGTCTTCACCGCGCCGGCGAGGGCGGCGAGCACCCGGTCGGTGACCGCGCCGACCCGTTCCGGGTCGAGGTCCTCCGACCAGGAGGTGAAGTCGGAGAGGTCACCGAAGAGCACGGTGACCACCCGCCGCTCGGCGGCGGGCAGCGTCGCGGCCGCGGGCAGCGCCGCGCCGCAGTTGTGGCAGAACCGCGCGCCGGGTACGGCGACTGTTCCGCACACCGGGCAGGTCA
>JBARAE010000703.1:0-1526 GCA_049791715.1 Micromonospora sp. | reverse complement strand
GGGTGTCACCGACGCGCGATGACACCCATGGCGTTCCACCGAGCCCGCTACGGTCGTGCGTGGCGGCGGGGTGATCTCCGCGGGTCGCGGGTGGACAGACGCACGTGGCCGCTCCCGTGAGAACGATCGGTCTTCCACAGCCCGCCCGGCGGTCACCGCCCGAGGGGCTGCCCTCCCGCTACGACCGGCCCGGAGGCTGCCCGCGCCCGGACAGGCCCGGAGGTGTCTCCCGACCCTGCAGGCCCGGAGGTACCTCCCGTTCCCGCAGTCCCGGAGGCACGTTCCGCTCCGGGGTGGTGGGAGTGGGCGCCGTGGTCTCAGGCGCCGCGGTCTCGGGCGCGGTGGTCTCGGGCGCGGTGGTCTCGGGCGTGGCCGGGGTCGTCGGCGTGGACTCCGGCGTGGTCGGGCTCTCCGTCGGCGACGGCGTCGGGCTCGTGGGGCTTGCCGGTGCCGTCGGTGGGGGAGTCGGCGCGCAGTCGGCTCGGCTGACCGCGTTGGTGTCCAGGCTGACCGCACCGTCCCGGCTGAGCGCGCCGCCCTGCTCCACCTTCGCGGCGGATTGCAGCGTGATGTCCTTGACGGCCATCACCCGGCCGACGAAGGACGTGTTGCTCCCCAGGGTGGCGGAGTCGCCGACCGTCCAGACGACGCCGCAGGCGGGCCCCGGCGAGTTGACCACCTGTACGGCGCTGTTCTGTGCGGTGGTCAGCCGGGAGCCGAGCTGGATGATGAAGACGGCCCGGGAGTCGCCCTGGGCGTCCAGGGTGAGCGTGCCGTCCAGGGTGGCGTCGTCCCGAGCCTTGTAGACGCCCGGAGTGAGGGTCTGGCTGCCGAGCTGAGGGCCGATGGTCCGGCTCGCCGTTCGTCCGGCGGCGTCGTCGAACGCGGCAGTCAGGTCGGACTGCGCCCGCTCGGCCACGGCGTCACCGGCGTGGCGTTCACCGTTGATGGCTCCCGGTGGGAAGCCCGACACCGCCGTGCCGGGGTGTACCCCCACGTTCCCGTTGATGACGGAGTTTCCGCTGTTGGTGACGGCATTGTCGGCGAGCACCGCGTACGAGGCGGCCGTCGCGAGGTCGACCGGGCCCTCCTCCGCTCTGGCAGCGGAGAGTGCGGGGGCCAGCCCGGCGAGGACCAGGCTCGACCCGACGAAGGCCGACCGGACAAGGCGGAGCCCCGCCCCGGCGGCATGTGCGAAGTCTCTAGTCATGGCTGGTATCCGTTCGCTCTGACGGTGGTGGCAACGCGAAACGCTGCTTTCGCGGCGGCCGGTCCGCGCCCACCGCCTCCCCGCCGGCCCGGGGTGCAAACCTCCCGTGCTGGGCCGAGCGGTTGCACCGGCCACGATCCCCTTGCCCACGACAGGGCACGTCCGGAAGGCAGCGCCGGAGGCCGCCGCCCGGTGCTCTCGCCGGGCGGGCGCCCCGCCGGTGCTCCCGCAGCCGCAGCCCCGCCCGGTCTTCCCCGAGCAGGGCTGCGGCTGGTTCGCTCAGCGCCCGGCGGCGACCGGTACCAGCTCGGGGGCC
>JBARAE010000702.1:0-8419 GCA_049791715.1 Micromonospora sp. | reverse complement strand
GCCGAGGTACTGCGGGCCCACGCCGCGCTGGTCCAGCAGGCGGTACGCGAGCGCCGGGTGGCGGCGCGGTTCACCGAGGCGTTCCCGGCGGTGCCGTCGGTGTCGGTGACGGCGCAGCCCGCCGACGTTCATGACGTCGACGGGCTGCGAACGATCGGCGAGGCGATCAGCCGGCCCTGAGGCGCGGCGGTCAGCCGGCCACGGTGGCGAGCACCTTGTCCTTGCCGGCCTTCTCCTTGGCGTTCTTCTTCATGGCCTGCTCGAACATCTTGCGCCAGCTCGTCACCTGCGGGTGACGGCGGAGCAGTGCCCGCCGCTCGCGCTCGGTCATGCCACCCCACACACCGAACTCGATCCGGTTGTCCAGCGCGTCGGCCAGGCACTCGTACCGAACTGGGCAGCTCCGGCAGATCCTCTTCGCCACGTTCTGTTCGGCGCCCTGTACGAACAACGCGTCCGGGTCCCCGTTCTGACATGCCGCCAGTGACGGCCAGTCAGTGATCATGCCCATTTGTGCACGTCCCCCCTTGCAGTACCTACCGACCTCGTGCGACCAGCCGTCGGTTCCCCCCGGGCCGTCCGGCCCGTCCTTCCCGGGAAAGTTCGCGGACTTCCCAGAGAGGCACGGACGACGGTGGCTCTGTCGCCGCGACCCATCATGCTCTGTAGTCACCTGATTACGCAACGTTGTCGGCGAAATCCATTTTTCCGGACACTCCCGACCTCTTGGGTCTCGGCCCGCCGTCTACCCGTCCCGACTCGGGGAAAACGCTGCGCCACTCATCCGTTCGGAGGAGACTCATCGCCAGGTTCACGCAACCGCGCACCAGGGCACGTGCGTTTAGCACAACGAGGGCTGCGTCCGCAGGAAATGGGGAGAGAACGCCCCACCGCCCCTCGTTCCCTACTCGCGTACCCTGTCGAGGTGACCTGGATGCGGAAACGTGACCACAACTTGCTGACCAACGCCGCATCGCTGCTGATCTGTGGCCTGTTGGCCGGCGTGGTGGTCGCGGCGGCGGCCTTCCCCGCGGTGGCGATGTCCGGACTGGCGGCCAAGGCGGGGGCGGAGACCTTCGGCGCGCTGCCGAAGGAACTGACGGTGGCGCGGTCCCCGCAGATCACCTACCTGCTCGCCTCGGACGGCAAGACGCCGCTGGCCACGATGTACGACGAGAACCGCAGGGACGTCAAGCTCAAGGACATCTCGCCCTTGATGCGGCAGGCGATCATCGCGGCCGAGGACCACGACTTCTACAAGCACAACGGCGTCGACCTCAACGGCGTCGCCCGGGCGTTCGTCAGCAACCAGTCCGGTGCCTCCCGTCAAGGGGCGTCGACGCTGACCATGCAGTACGTCCGGCTGGCCATCTCGTACTCGGCCACGCATCCGGCCGACGTGGTCGCCGCGACCGAGGACACCAGCGCCCGCAAGCTGCGCGAGATGCGCTACGCGCTCCAGATCGACAAGGAACTCAGCAAGGACGAGATCCTGGAGCGCTACCTGAACATTGCCGCCTTCGGCAACGGGGCGTACGGCATCTACGCCGCCAGCCAGGTCTACTTCGGCAAGCTGCCGAGCAAGCTCGACATCCAGGAATCGGCCATGCTCGCCGGCATGGTGAAGGCGCCGACCGCGTTCGACCCCACCACCAAGGCCGGATACCCGGAGGCGGTCGGCCGGCGGAACTACGTCATCGACAACATGGTGCAGATTGGCGCCGTCACCCAGGAGCAGGCCGACCAGGCCAAGAAGATCAAGTTGGTGGTGAAGGACAAGCGCACCCCGAACGGCTGCGTCGCCACCAACAAGGGGAGCTGGGGCTTCTTCTGCGACTACTTCTACCGCTGGTGGATGCAGCAGGGGACGTTCGGCTCGACCTCGTACGACCGGGAACGCCGGCTGAAGAGCGGTGGCTACACCATCACCACCACGCTCGACGTACAGGCCCAGAAGGGCGCCGACAAGGCCGTCCGCAATCACCTGAGCGAGAGCAGCAAGGCGGCCCGGATGGTGGCGGCGATCGAGCCCGGCACCGGCAAGGTGCGGGCCCTCGCGGTGAACCGGACCTTCAAGCTCGACGACCCGAAGCACCCGCAGAACAAGCTTTCCAGCGACCCCAGGAAGGCCAAGAAGGGCATCCGGGGCAACTACCCGAACACGGTGAACCCGCTGATCACCGGCGGCGGGGGCATCACCGGCTACCAGGCCGGCTCGACCTTCAAGATCTTCACCCTGGTGGCGGCCTTGGAGAAGGGGTACCCGCTCAGCTACACCATCAACGCGGAGAAGCAGTTCAAGTCCGAGTACATCATCGACTCGAGCAACTCGGCCGCCTGCAAGGGCACGCACTTCTACTGCCCGGTGAACGCCAACGCGAAGATGGTCGGCGTCCACAACATGTGGAGCGCCTTCGGATTCTCGGTGAACACCTTCTTCATCCCGCTGCAGCAGCGGGTCGGCGCGGAGAACGTGGTGAAGGCCGCCGAGAAGCTCGGCATCACCTTCCGGGCGCCGAGCGACGCCCGGTTCGCGGCGACCAAGGACGCCGCCCACCAGTGGGGCGCGTTCAGCCTCGGCGTCTCGCAGACCACGCCGCTGGAACTGGCCAACGCGTACGCCACGCTGGCGGCCGACGGCAAGTACTGCGAGCCGATCCCGGTGCAGGAGATCCGCGGGCCGGACGGCGGCACGCTGGACATCGCCAAGCCGCGCTGCGAGCAGCGGATCAGCCAGGAGGTGGCCCGGGCCGCCGTGGACGCCGCCCGCTGCCCGGTGGGGGACCACTCCTCGACCTCCAAGTGCGGCCCCGCCACCGCCGGCAACGTCCATGGATTCGTCAAGGCCCCGGTGGCCGGCAAGTCCGGCACCACCGACTCCGAGAAGACCTCCGCACTGGTCGCGATGACCAAGCAGTACGCGGTGGCCGGCATCGAGGCCGACCCGGACTGGCCGCAGACCACCCAGAAGATGGGCCACGACGTCCCCACCGGCATCAACCCGGCGGTGTACGAGACGCTGCGGGACGCGATGCGGGGCAAGGAGCGGATCGACTTCACCCCGCCCAGCGGCAAGATCATCGAGGGTGACCAGCGATCCATTCCGGGCGTGACCTGCAAGACCATCGACGAGGCGAAGTCCCGGCTCCGGGAAGCTGGATTCGAGCCGGTGGTCTCCAGCAGCAAGGTGCCGTCGGACTGCCCGGCGGGCACCGCCGCCGGCACCAGCCCCGACGGCCGGACCATCAAGGGCGGCGTGGTGACCATCGAGGTCAGCGCCGGCCCCGCCGGCAAGCCGGGCGGTGACCCCACCACCGGTCCGACGCTCCCGCCGCCACCCGGACGTCCGCCACGGCGCTGACGTGTGACACGAACGGGCGGGCACCCCGCGAGGGGCGCCCGCCCGTTTCTCGTACGTCCGGCGCGGTCAGAGGCCTAGCTGGCGGCGTACCTCGGCGGCCACCCGGCCACCCTCGGCCCGGCCGGCCACGGCGGCCTGGGCCGCCTTCATGGCCGGGCCCATCTGGGCCTTACCGGTGAAGCCGCCCGCGGCGAGCGCCCCCGAGACCAGCTCGGTCAGCTCGTCGTCGGAGAGCTGCTTCGGCAGGTAGCGCTCCAGCACCTCGCCCTCGGCGGTCTCCTTGCTCGCCTGCTCGGCACGACCCGCGTCGGCGAAGGCGGTGGCGGCCTCGCGCCGCTTCTTCGCCTCCTTGGTCAGCACCGCGAGCACCTCGTCGTCGGTGAGCTCGCGCTTGGCCTTGCCGGCCACCTCGGCGTTGCCGACGGCGGCCAGCGCCATCCGCAGGGTCGAGGTGGTCAACTCGTCGCGCGCCTTGAGGGCGGTGCGCATGTCGGCGGTCAGACGGTCCTTCAGCGTGCTCATGGACGGTCAAACTACCCTGAACGCCATGCGAAAGCGCACACTATTCCGGCTTGCCGCCGGGACCGTCGCCGCGGGCGCGGCCACCCTGGCGTACGCGTCGCTCATCGAGCGCAACATGTTCACCCTTCGCCGGTACGACGTGCCGGTGCTCCCGGCCGACGCCGAGCCGCTGCGCGTGCTGCACCTGTCGGACCTGCACATGACGCCCGACCAGCGGCGCAAGCAGGACTGGGTGGCCTCGCTGGCCGCCCTCGACCCGGACCTGGTCGTGGTCACCGGGGACAACATGGCCCACCCCGGTGCCGTCCCCGGCGTGCTCCGGGCCCTGCAGCCGCTGCTGGGCTACCCGGGCGCCTTCGTCTTCGGCTCGAACGACTACACCGGGCCGGTCTTGAAGAACCCGTTCACCTACTTCCTGCCGGACCGGGAGTACGCCGAGGGCGTCGAGCTGCCGTACGAGGAGCTGCGGGACGTCTTCACCAGTGCCGGCTGGGTCGACCTGAACAACGCCCGGACCACCGTCAAGGCCGGCGGCCGGGAGGTCGAGCTGGTCGGCGTCGACGACCCGCACATCGAGCGGGACGACTACCCCTCGGTGGCCGGCCCGGTCGCCGACTCCGCCGCCCTCGCCATCGCCCTGGCGCACTCCCCCGAACCGAGCGTGCTCGACCAGATGGCGGCCGACGGCTTCGGCCTGCTGCTCGCCGGGCACACCCACGGCGGCCAGGTCTGCGTGCCCGGCTACGGCGCGCTGGTGACCAACTGCGGCCTGCCCCGGTCGATGGCACGCGGGCTGCACCGCTGGCCCGGTTCCGACTCCTGGCTGCACGTCTCCGCCGGCCTCGGTACGCACCCCACCGCGCCGGTGCGCTTCGCCTGCCCGCCGGAGGCGAGCGTGCTCACGCTGATCCCTCGCTGACGGGAAGGTGGGGGCGGTCACAGCCGGGACCGCCCTCACCGCTCGGCCCGGTCCGCCCCCCCGGGCAGCCGCCCAGGGGGGTGGGGGTACCGAGTTTGACCCCCGGACCGGGTGGGCTACTATTTGTCGGCACGCCTCGGGGTGTGGCGCAGCTTGGTAGCGCGCTTCGTTCGGGACGAAGAGGTCGTCGGTTCGAATCCGGCCACCCCGACCAGAGGTAACAACGAATCAAGGCCCCTCCACGGAGGGGCCTTGATTCGTTTTCGAAGGTAACGGCTCTGCCGGAGGCGAACGATCCGAGCATGCTGCTGCGATCCGGGGCACGGGTCGTGCCGGCGCGGTCTTGCCCGGGAAGCCGGTCAACGCCTGGCCGCGGCGAACGGGTCCGGTCGGCCGCGGCCAGGCGAGGATCACTATCTGATGGCGCCGAGGTCGAGCACGACGAGCTCGTCGCCGGTCGCCCGTACGGTGAGCACCTCGGGCTCCCAGTCCGACAACTGGTTGTTCCAGCCCACGGGCGGCCCGGAATCCTGCTCTTCAGGAAGCAGAACGCTCGTCGCCCGGCCTGTGGTGCGGTCCCAGATCACCCGCGCGGTGCCCTTCGGGAGTTCGAGGTAGCCGACGGCCAGCCGGCCGCCACCGGTCGGCGACAGCTGACCGCGGAAGGGCAGCTCGACCCGGCCGCTGCCATCCACACCCTGCAGCGCTACCCGGTCGCCATCTCCGCGCCCGGTGCACCAGGTGGGCCCGCAGCGGAGGAACTGGATGCGGCTGTTGGCGGACCAGGCCACCCGCTGGCCGGTCACGACATTGCGCAGCTCGCCGCGGGACCGCGGAGTGCCCACGTCCAGCTGGTCGGTGATCCACGATCCGACGTCGGCCAGTTGGAACCCCAGCGAGTTCGGCACGTCCACCGGCCCGCCGCGGCCACTCAGAGAGACGGACCGGACCACTCTACGGACGAAGACACCCTTGGCCGTCCTGTGCCGACTTTCCTGTTCCCAGATGATCGCGTTTCCCGCTACGCCGAACCGGGGTGCCGTCCCGTCGGGGAGGATCGCCAGGCGGGTCGACCGCCCGCCGGCGACCGGCGCCACCCAGACCTCCCGGCGGACACGATTGTCCCGAGCACCTTCCAGGAACCAGACGACCTGCCCGTCAACCTCCCTCGCCATCAGAACCGTGGCCATTGCGAGGCCGTCGCTCACTGCCGACGTCCCGACGGTGGTCACCGTCCCCGCGCGGGTGTCGAAGATCGAGGGAGCCCCCTCGCCGCTGTCTCTGTCCCGAGCCACCAGGTAGCGGTCGTCGCCCAGCACGGCCACCACGGCGTAACGGGAGCCGTCGGGGAGCGTTGCCGGCAGTCGGTGCACGGCCTTCGGCCAGACCTTCTCCGGTGCCGGCAGGTCGGTGAAGTCCGGGATGCGGTCCGGCGAGAAGACGTACCCGGGGGCGGGATCGGGCTGCGGCACGGCCAGGCGTACCCCGGTCAAGACGGCGGTGGTCGCCACCGCGACGGCACAGGCCGCGGCGATGCCGGCCCGTCGCCGCCGGCGACGCCGCTGCCGGCCGCGGACGAAGGTCACCGGGTCGTAGCCGGGAACGGGCGCGTCCTCCGCGGCGCGCGCCAGGGTCTGCGTCAGCTGTTCCTCGAGATCGCTGCTCATCGCTGCCTCCCGGATGTCGTCTCCCTGTACTGCGCGCCCTGCGAGCGCAGCTTTTCCAGAGCGCGAAACGCCTGGCTGCGCACGGTCCCGCGGGAGATGCCCAGCAACATGGCGATCTCGTCGTCCGTACGGTGCTCGTAGTAGCGCAGCACCAGGACCGTGCGCTGCCGTACGGGCAGGCTCGCCAGGGCCGGCCACAACTCCGCCGTCGCGTCGACCCGTTCCATCCCCGGATCCCCCGCTGGCCGGTCCGGCACGTCGGGCATCAGCCGCTCCCGGCGTAGTCGCCGCCACCTGCTGATGTGCAGCCGGGCCATGGTGGTGCGGACGTACGCGTCGGGATTGTCCCGGCGCACCACCCGCGGCCACGCGGAGCCCAGCCGCGCCAACGCCTCCTGCGCCAGGTCGGCCGCGTCGTGCGGGCTTCCGGTGAGCACATACCCGTAGCGCACGAGCGACGTCCACCGCGCCCGGACGAATTCCTCGAACGCTGGTTCGGCACCATCCATGGCCACCTCCTCGAACCCGGGACGTCCGAGCGGGCCGAAGCGTTGCACGGATTTCGATGTCAGGTGAAAACCGCGCGCAATCGCACTGGTCGCGACGGCATGATCACCAGCCGGCGCCTGGCATCGTTGGTGGATGAGCGCCCGGGGACGGGCACGCCGATCCGCCGTCGACGCGTACCGCGCTGGGCAGTCTGGCCCTACTGATCGTGGCGCTGGTGGCGGTCGTCGGCGACGCGAAGACCATCTCGCCGGCGATCGAGGCCGGTGTCTCGGCGGCGAACCTGCCGCAGGCTCCGTAACGGCGGCGGGGCCCCGGGGTCCGGATGACGGCCGCCGTACCCGGTCGGTTCGCCGTCACGGAGGGTCCGCTGGCGGTCAGCCGTGGCTAGCATCGGCGGCGATGGAGCTGCTGGAACGGGCCGGCCCACTCGGTGCGCTGGACGAGCTGTTGGCGGCCAGTGCCGCCGGCGGCCGGATCGCGCTCGTCGCCGGGGAGGCGGGGGCCGGCAAGTCGACCCTGGTCGGCGCGTTCGCCGCGCTGGTCGGGTCGCGGGCCCAGATTCTCCAGGGCACCTGCGACCCGCTGCTGACGCCGCGCGCCCTCGGTCCGCTCCACGACATCGCCCGGCAGGTCGGCGGCGCGCTCACCGACCGCCTGGCCGGCGTCCAGGCCGGCGACGGCCGGGAGGGCGAGCGGCGGGGAGCCGCCTTCGACGCCCTGCTGGACGAGTTGGACGGGCCGCGGCAGCGCCGCCGACCGGTGGTGGTGATCGAGGACGCGCACTGGGCGGATGAGGCGACCCTCGACCTCATCGCCTTCCTCGGACGCCGGCTGGCCGGGTACCGCGCGTTGCTGGTGCTGACCTACCGCGAGGACGAGGTCGGGCCGGACCATCCGCTGCACGCCGTACTCGCCGGACTGCCACGGCCGCTGGTGCGCCGACTGCCCCTGCCGCCCTTGTCCCCGGCCGCGGTGGCGGATCTGGCCCGCCGCGCCGGCCGCTCCCCCGCCGGCCTCCACCAGGCCACCGGGGGAAACCCGCTGCTGGTCACGGAGGTGCTGGCCGCCGCCGGACCGGGCGTGCCGCCGACCGTACGCGACCTGGTGGCCGCCCGGCTCGCCCGGCTCAGCCCGCCGGCACGGGAGGTGGCCCGGCTGGTGTCGGTGGTGCCGTCCCGGGCCGAGTCCCACCTGCTCGCCGACGAGCCCTCGGCAGCCGTCGAGAAATGCCTGGCCGGCGGGCTGCTGGTGCCGACCGAGGACGGCGTACGGTTCCGGCACGAGCTCCTCGGCCGGGCGGTACGTGAGGCCCTCTCTCCCGTACGCCGGGCCGCCCTGCACGCGGCGGTGCTGGCCCGGCTGGCCGACCGGCCCGATGTGGACGTTGCCCGGCTGGTGCACCACGCCCACCACGCCGGTGACGCGAAGGCGGTGCTGCGC
>JBARAE010000701.1:0-2287 GCA_049791715.1 Micromonospora sp. | reverse complement strand
CCCCGTCACCGAACGACTCGGGTACGCCGCCGCGCTCCGCGCGGTCCGCGTCGAGGGGGACCTGGCCGGCCTGACCAGGCCCCTCGTCGTCCAGCTGCACGCCGCCTCCACCATCGCCGAGGGGCGGGTGCCGTGGGGGCTGGGCCCGCACCTGGCCGACGCCGAGGAGGTCCGGGTGGTGGCCGGCGAGACCGACCCGGAGGCGCTACGTCAGCTCGCCGGGGCCCGGCCGATCGTGCTGGTCGGCCGCCATCTGCACCGGCTGCCCGGCGGGCCGGAGCTGGTCGAGGCGCTGGCCGCCAGGCATCTGGTCACCGTGGTGGAGATGGGCTGGCCGGGACGCTGGCGGCCGGCCGACGCCCGCGCGTTCGTCACCACGTACGGCGCCAGCCACGCCAACGGCCGGGCGGCGGCGGAGGTGCTCGGCCTGGCCGGCTGAGGCGGGGGTCTGAGCGGGCCCGATACCGGGTAAACGTGAAGGATGAGCGCCACCGATCCCTGGCTCCGGGCCCTGGCCGACCTGCTCGCCCGGTCGCACCGGCTCGCGCCGGACACGCTGCCGCTCGCGGTGGACGCCGCGCTCCACGATCTCGGCGTCACCACGACGATCTACGTGGCCGACGCCGAGCAGGAACGGCTGCGCCCGCTACCCGAGCCGAACCGGCCGCTGCCCGACCCGCTGCCGATCGACAGCACCCTGCCCGGCCGCGCCTACACCGAGGTGCGGGCGCGCGTCGGGCAGGACGGCCGGCTCTGGGTGCCGGTGGTCAACGGGACCGACCGGCTCGGCCTGCTGGAGGTCTTCCTCCCGCCCGGTCTGGACCCGGACGACGAGGCCGTCCGGGACGGCTGCCGCCTGATCGCGGGCCAGATCGGTCACCTGCTCACCAGCAAGACGGCGTACGGCGACAGCCTGCACCGGGCCCGCCGCAGCAAGCCGATGACGCTCTCCGCCGAGCTGCTCTGGCACCTGCTTCCACCGCTGACGTTCGCCACCGACACCGTGGCGATCAGCGGGATCCTCGAACCGTGCTACGAGGTGGGCGGGGACGCCTTCGACTACGCGCTGGACGGTTCGACCCTGACGCTGGCCATCCTGGACGGGGTCGGGTACGGCCTGCCCGCCGTGCTGACCACGTCCGTCGCGCTCTCCGCGCTCCGGGCGGCCCGGCGTACCGGCACGGAACTGTCCGAGCTGCCCGCCGCGATCGACGCGGGCCTGCGCAGCCAGTGGACGGACGGGCGGTTCGTGACCGGAGTGCTGGCCAGCTTCGACATCGACAGCGGCCGGCTGCGCTACGTCAACGCCGGGCACCCGGCCCCGGTGCTGCTGCGCCGCGGCCGGGCGGTACGGGCGCTGACCGGCGGGCGGCGCATCCCGTTCGGCCTGATCGCGGACGCCACGGCCGGCTCCGTCCCGGCGACGGTGACCGAGATGGGGCTGGAGCCGGGCGACCGGCTGCTGCTGCACACCGACGGGGTGACCGAGGCCCGGAACGCGGCCGGCGAGATGTTCGGGCTGCGTCGGCTGGCCGACCTGGCGGAGCGGCACATCGGGTCCGGCCTGCCCGCTCCGGAGACGCTGCGCCGGTTGAGCCGGGCGGTGGCGGAGCACCGGGGCACCGCGTCCCGGGACGACGCCACCATGGTGCTGGTGGAGTGGTCCGGGGAGGCCGCGGCGCGCGTGGAGCCCTGACCAGGGTCAGCGGAGCCGGCGCCAGCCGGGTTCAACGGTGAAGGTCCCGTCGGCGCCGCCGTCGGGGAAGCCGAGGAGCGTGTCGACGGCGGTGATCCGCAGCACCCGGGCCACCACGGGCCGCGGGTTGGCGACCCGCAGGGTGGCACCCCGGCCGACCGCCTCGGCGGCAGCACGGAGCAGGGTGGCGACGCCGGTCGAGTCGAGGAACGGGACCTCGGCGAGGTCGACCATGATCTCCACCACGCCGGGCCGGTCGAGGACGTCCTTCAGCGCCCGTTCCAGCCGACGGACGCTGGCCATGTCGATGTCGCCGAGCGGGCTCAGGACGACGCGTCCTGGCTCCGCCTCCCGCGTACCGACCTGCATGACCCTGCTCCCCCTGGCGAGACGACCTCGGCGGGCGGCCGTCCTCGCCCAGGCGACCATACCGGGCCCGGTCCGCGGCGACCACGTACGAACGGCCGGACCCGACCGATCCGGCGGCTCGGCGCACCGCCGAATTCGCCCGGGGACGTCTTGCCCGCGAGCTCATCGACACCTAGCGTTACCCCTGTTGGACCTGGGGAGAAGCCGCGGACCGTGGATCAG
>JBARAE010000700.1:0-3364 GCA_049791715.1 Micromonospora sp. | reverse complement strand
GATCAAGCCTGACCGCCCGGAGCCGGGCACGGCGGGCCACACCCCCCAACCGCAACCACCCAAGGCCCTAGGGTGGTCAGCGTGGCGACCCTTCTGCTTCTGCGACACGGCCGTACCACTGCGAACGCCGATGGCGGCCTGGCCGGCCGGCAGCCGGTCGAGCTGGACGACACCGGTCGCGCCCAGGCCACCGCCGTCGGGGAGCGCCTGCGGAACCTTCCCCTCGCGGCGGTGGTGACCAGCCCGTTGATCCGCTGCCGGCAGACGCTGGAGCTGGCCCTGCCGCGGGCGGAGCCGGTGGTGGAGGAGGGGCTGATCGAGTGCGGGTACGGCGGCTGGGAGGGGCAGCCGTTGAAGAAGCTCGCGAAGGAGCCGCTCTGGCCGGTGGTCCAGCAGCATCCCAGCGCCGCGGTCTTCCCGGAGGGGGAGTCGATGGCGGCGATGTCGGCGCGGGCGGTGGGGGCGGTGCGTTCGTGGGACGCCCGGGTCACCGCCGAGCACGGGCCGGAGGCGGTCTGGCTGGCGTGCAGCCACGGCGATGTGATCAAGGCGATCGTGGCGGACGCGCTCGGCGTACATCTGGATCTTTTCCAGCGGATCGTGGCGGACCCGGCCTCGGTGACCGCGATCCGTTACACGCCGCTGCGGCCGTTCCTGGTCCGGCTCAACGACACCGGCGGCGACCTGGCCGGGCTGGTGCCGCCGTCGCGGAAGCGGCGGCGGCGGGCGACCCGTACGACGGATTCGGACGCGGCCGTGGGTGGTGGCGCGGGAGCGGCGCGGTGAGCCGAACCACGCGCGGGCGGTTTCCCGCCGTCGCCCGGCGGGGATTCGCGCTCGGTGCGGTGCGCGGTGCTTCCGCGCGCCGGATAGGGTCGTGGGTATGACCCACCAGGTGCACGCCTTCGAGCCGCCGGAGCGGTTCGTCGCCGGGACCGTCGGCCCGCCGGGGGAGCGTACGTTCTTCCTCCAGGCGCGTGGCGGTGGCCGGCTGGTCAGCGTCGCGCTGGAGAAGGTCCAGGTGTCCCTGCTCGCCGAGAAGCTCGAGGAGCTGCTCTCCGAGGCGCAGCGCCGCTTCGGTGTGGAGCTGCCGGAGGTGGCGCCCCCCGCCGTCGGCGACAACGACCCGCTGGACACCCCGGTCGACGAGGAGTTCCGGGTCGGCACCCTGGGCCTGGCGTTCGACGTGGACACGGCCACCGTGGTGATCGAGGCGATCGCCGCGGGGGAGACGGAGGTCGAGGTCGAGCTGGGCGACGCCGACGACGACGAGGACGAGGATCCGGACGAGCCGGACGACGACCTCGACCGGCTCCGGGTGCGGCTGACGCCTGAGGCGACCCGCGCGTTCATCGAGCGGGCCCGTCGGGTGGTGAACGCCGGCCGTCCGCCCTGCCCGCTCTGCGGCCAGCCGTTGGATCCCGCCGGCCATCTCTGCCCGCGGCACAACGGTTATCACCGGTGACGTCGTCGGAACTCCAGCCCCGACAGGACGGTGCGGCCGCCCTCCGTCTGCTCAGCGACGGCGAGCTCGCCCTGGAGGGGCGCCTGGTCGACGCCTCGAACGCGACCCTTCGCGGGATCCTCACCCTGGACGGGGTGACGGCCCGCTGCGTCTACAAGCCGGTACGCGGTGAGCGGCCGCTCTGGGACTTCCCGGACGGCACCCTCGCCGGTCGGGAGGCCGCCGCGTACCTGGTCTCCCGCGCCACGGGGTGGGACCTGGTGCCGCCGACCGTGCTGCGCGACGGGCCGTTCGGCCCCGGGTCCTGCCAGCTCTGGATCGACGAGCCGGAGGACGCCGAGCCGCTGGTCGGGTTCGTGCCGGCGGAGGCGGTGCCGCCGCGCTGGTTCCCGGTCGCGGCGGCCCGGGACGACGACGGCAGCCCGTACGCGCTGGCGCACGCCGACGATCCCCGGCTGGCCCGGATGGCCGTTCTCGACGCGGTGATCAACAATGCCGACCGGAAGGGCGGCCACGTGCTGGTCGGGCCCGACGACCGGATCTACGGCGTGGACCACGGGGTGACCTTCCACGTCGAGGAGAAGCTGCGCACCGTGCTCTGGGGCTGGGCCGGCCGGCAGCTCCCGCCGGACGCGGTGGAGATGCTCGAGGGCCTCGCCGCGCAGGTCACCGGGGCGCTCGGCGACGAGCTGGCCGAGCATCTGACGATCGGCGAGGTCGCGGAGGTGGCGGCGCGGGTCGAGCGGCTGCGGGAGACCGGCCGGTTTCCGTTGCCGCCGGAGGACTGGCCGGCGATGCCCTGGCCACCCATGTGAGCCGTTGTCGCGTTGATCACCCGAGGGGCGGCACCCGGCGGCCTGACAGATCGTTAGGCTGACGGTCATGGAGTCTTGGGCGGGACACGAGGTGCCACGGCTTCCCGGTGAGGGGCGGCCACTGAGGTTGTACGACTCGGCGCGACGTGGTGTCCACCCGAGTGGACCCGACCAGGACGCCTCGATGTACGTCTGCGGCATCACCCCGTACGACGCCACCCACCTCGGGCACGCCGCCACCATGATCACCTTCGACCTGGTGCAGCGGATGTGGCGGGACGCCGGCCTGACCGTGCGGTACGTGCAGAACGTCACCGACATCGACGACCCGCTGCTGGAGCGGGCCGAGCGCGACGGCGAGGACTGGAAGGTCCTCGCCATGCGGGAGACCGCGCTGTTCCGGGAGGACATGGAGGCGCTGCGGATGATCCCGCCGGCGCACTACGTGGGCGCGGTGGAGTCGATCCCGGACATCGCCGAGAAGGTGCTCGTCCTGCTCAAGGACGGCGCCGCGTACCGGCTCGACGACGGCACCGGCGACGTCTACTTCGACATCAGCGCCGCGCCGGAGTTCGGCTACGAGTCCAACCTGACCCGCGAGCAGATGCTGGAGATCTTCCCGGAGCGCGGCGGTGACCCGGACCGGGCCGGCAAGCGGGACCCGCTGGACCCGCTGCTGTGGCGGGGCGCCCGGGAGGGCGAGCCGTCCTGGCCGGGCGGCGAGCTCGGCGCGGGCCGTCCCGGCTGGCACATCGAGTGCGCGGTGATCGCGCTGAACCTGCTCGGCGACCGGATCGGCGTGCAGGGCGGCGGGAACGATCTGCTCTTCCCGCACCACGAGTGTTCCGCGGCGCACGCCGAGCGGCTCACCGGCCAGGCACCCTTCGCCGACCACTACGTGCACGCCGGCATGATCGGCCTGAACGGCGAGAAGATGTCTAAGTCCAAGGGGAACCTGGTTTTCGTCTCCCGGCTGCGCGCCGACAAGGTGGACCCGATGGCCGTGCGGCTGGCCCTGATGAGCGGCCACTACCGCACCGACCGGTCGTGGACCGACGACGTGCTGGCGGCCGCGCAGGAGCGC
>JBARAE010000699.1:0-40390 GCA_049791715.1 Micromonospora sp. | reverse complement strand
CGGCATCACGGGCAGCGTGGCGCAGGTGGTCCAGCGCTGCCAGTCCGTGCGGGAGATGGGCGCCACGCACCTGTCGTGCGGGCCACCGCTGGGCCCGGACGTGCGGGAAGCACTCGACGTGCTGGGGACTGAGGTGCTGCCGGCCCTGGCAACAGGTGGAGGGTGAAGCAGCATCTCGAACGACGGCTGTCGTCCTAGGACCGGCGGACACCGGCCGTCGCCGGCTCGACGGCCGATCGCGGCGTCCGCCGCTCCGCCCCGCGCTGCCTCGGTACGACCACCCGGCGTGCCGGCTGCCGCCGCGCCGCGAGGCGGTGCCGGGCCCACCGCAGCACGGGTCGCTCCAGGCACCAGTACGACAGTTCGACGGCCACGATGGTCAGCGCAAGACCGAGGACTGTCCCGAGCCAACCGGTCCGCGAATCACCGAACATCATCCGCATGCTCTGGCCGGCCAGCAGGTTCCACAGGTAGAGCCCGTAGGAGATCTTGCCGATGTGCACGAGGGGCCGGGCCGCGAGCAGTCGCGCGGGCCCGCGGTCGGGTCGCCCGACGAGACCGAGGATGAGCACCACGGTCGCCACCAACAGCAGAGGCAGCCCGATCAGGTTCATCACGGTCGCCCCGTGGCTGAAGGCCGGCACGAAGTAGGAGACGACCAGGAAGCCCAACGCGGCCCAGGTCAACGGCACCGGGACGGCCAGCCGGCGCCCGTGCGTGGCCAGCGCCGCCAGGCACCCCACGGCCAGCGCGTCCATCCGCGCAGGCGTCGAGTAGTAGGCGAACTCGTGCCAGGTGGCGGAGTCGTTCAGCAGCGCGCGCAGCGTGACGGCGACGGCGATCACCGCCCCGCAGCACCACATGGCGATGGTCCGCCCCCGCGGTTTGGCAAGGACGCGCCGCAGCACCGCGGGCCAGAACAGGTAGAAGTGCTCCTCGACCGAGAGCGACCAGGTCCAGCCGAGTCCGCCGACGTCGAAGATCACCGGGTGCACCAGGCTGGTGAGGTAGAAGAGCCCCACCGCGATCTGGAGGGCGATGATCCAGGACGGCTGCTGCGTACCCCAGACGAGGGCGTGGACCACGAGCAGCAGCAGCAGCGCCGGCAGCAACCGGGCGGCCCGGCGTGCGTAGAACGCGGGCATATCCACCGTGTCGGTCCGAGCGTTCTCGTCCATCAGCAGTGTCGTGATCAGGTACCCGGAGAGCACGAAGAACACGGCGACGCCGAGGTGACCACCGGGGACGATGTGCGGCACGGCGCCCCAGAGGCCGAGGTGCAGCAGGAGCACGCCGATGATCGCCAGGGCGCGAACGCCGTCCAGGGCGGGCTGGTAGCCGAGGTTACGAGCGGTTGCGCCGTGCGAGAGCAACGGGTCGATCTCCTTTCGCTGTGCGTCAGGCCGTCCCCACGCGGCCGCGTCCGCCGCTTCTCCGTACCCGGTTCGGCGAGGTCGTACTGCCGTCTCGGCCATGGCGGACGCTCCGAGCAGCCTGCCAAACATCGGCTGTGCGGTGGATGCCGGGGGTTGATCGGGCCTCCGGTGAGCTACGGCGACACGCCCGGTGAAGTCGCCTCCGCTACCGTGTTGAAGTCCCGTACGGCCGCCCGTCCGCGGGAAAGCGCCAGCTGACCGACAGACAGCAGGTCCTCACGGACCAGGAGTCCCCAGCCTCGGCGACCGCCGGCAAGCGCATCGATGTCGATCGGCGGCGGCGATCGGCGGATGCGGCCCGCGAGGTTTACCGGGGCCCGATCCTGACAACGTGATGGGCATGAAGCTCCTGCTACCCGACAGCGTCGACCTCGATCCACCCGACGGCGTCGACAGCGTCGTCTACTCGATCGAGGAGCCGATCCCCGCGGCACACGCGGACGCGACGGCGCTGGTCGTCTGGGGAAACCGCGCCGCGCAACTCCGAGACGCCGCCACCCGGCTGACGAGGCTGCGCTGGGTGCAGACCCTAGCGGCCGGACCCGACTCGATCCTCGAAGCCGGCTTCGCGCCCGAGGTGATCCTCACCGCGGGCGGCGGCCTGCACGACGTGACCGTCGCCGAGCACACGCTGGCGCTGGTGCTCGCGGCCGCGCGGCGGTTGAACCTGCTGGTACGCGCCCAGGTGGGCCACCGCTGGGCCGGCGAACTCGGCGGCCGGCAACCGGTCACCGAGCCGGACAGCTTCCGTACGCTGCGGGGCGCCCGCGTGCTCATCTGGGGCTTCGGTGGCATAGCGGCGACCCTCGCCCCCCACCTCGCGGCGCTCGGCGCGTACGTGACGGGCGTTGCGCGCACGGCGGGGGAGCGGCACGGCTTCCGGGTCGCGACCGCCGACGACCTGCCTGACCTGCTTCCCGGCACCGACGTGCTGATCATGATCCTGCCCGCCACCGCAGACACCGCCCGGGTGCTGGACGCGCGGATGCTGGCACTACTGCCCCCGCGGGCCTGGGTGGTCAACGTCGGCCGCGGTGCCACGGTGGACGAGGACGCGCTGCTCGACGCGATCCGGGCGGGCCGGCTGGGCGGAGCGGCTCTGGACGTCTTCGACACGGAACCGCTGCCGGCCGAATCGGGGCTGTGGGCCGAGCCGGACGTCATCATCACGCCGCACGCCGCGGGCGGCCGGCCGATCGGGGCCTCGGCCTTGATCGCCGAAAACCTGGCCGCGCTGCGGGAGGGCCGGCCGTTACGCCATGTCGTGGCCCGATAGCACCGGTGGCGGGACGGACGGCCCGCAATGCCCCAGGCGCCCGAAGCCGAATCCTCGGGATGCCCGAGGTGCCCGTACCCGTCAGCCCGCCGCCGTGATGGTGGTGTTGTCGCGACCCCGTGACGAGGTGGTCGGCGGCGCGGGGCGGCCAGCGCCATGATGGTGAGGGCGGGGTTGGCCGCGCCCTGGGTGGGCAGGACGACACAGACCGAATTGCCAGCGGTGCGCGGCAAGATTCACATCTGCCCGCACAGGCGGCCGGCTACCGGGGCGCACTCCCAGAGTCGTATCCGTCCGGGACGACCAGGCCGTTCTGATAGGCGAAAACCACCAGTTGGGCCCGGTCCCGCGCGCCGACCTTGGCCATCGCCCGGGACACGTGGGTCTTCGCGGTGAGCCGGCTGACCACCAGACGGGTGGCAATGTCGTCGTTGCTCAGGCCAGCGGCGACGAGTTGCACCACCTCCCGCTCCCTGGCGGTGAGCAGTGCCAACTCCGGTGGTTCAGGCCTCGGCCCGGCGGCGGGCTGCCAGGACCCGACGGAGCGTCTGATCACCGCCCGGGTGACGCTGGGCGACAGCAACGCGTCGCCCCGGGCAACCACGCGTACCGCCTGCACCAGCTCGTCCGGGTCGGTGTCCTTGACCAGGTAGCCGCTGGCCCCGGAGCGGAGGGCGGCGAACAGGTCGTCCTCCTCGGCGAACGTGGTCAGCACCAGCACTCGTACCCCGGAAAGCTGTGCGTCGCCGGTGATCCGGCGGGTCGCGGTGACGCCGTCCACGTCGGGCATCCGGATGTCCATCAGCACCACGTCCGGGCGGAGCCGCCGGGCCAGCGCCACCGCCGTGCCGCCGTTGCCGGCCTCGCCCACCACGTCGATATCGGGCACGCCCTCCAGCAGCGCCCGGAACCCGGCCCGCACCAGGGCCTGGTCGTCGACGAGCAGCACCCGGATCACGCCAGCTCACCCTGCCGAACATGCCGCTGCGGTCCGGTGACCTGGGCGGCCGGTCCAGGCTGAGAAGGCTGGCAGGGCAGTATCGCCCGGACCTGGAAACCGCCACTCGGCTGTGGCCCCGCCTCGAAACGGCCGCTGAGTGCCTCGGCGCGCTCCCGCATCCCGGTCAGCCCCCGACCACCGGACGGCGTCCCGCCGGCACCGGCGCCCACCCCGTCGTCGCGTACCTCCACACACAGCGAGTCCGGCGCCGCCCGCAGCAGCACCTCGGCACGAGCAGCCGTCCCGGCGTGGCGCAGCACGTTGGTCAGTGACTCCTGCACGATCCGGTACGCCACCTCGTCGAGCGCTGCGGGCAGCCGGTCAGCGGATACCTCGCTGTTCAGCTCGACGGGCAAACCCGCTGCCCGTACTGCGGCCAGCAACTCGGGCAGCCGGTGTAGTCCGGTGTCCCGCTCCGCTGGCCCGCGCCGGTCCGGCCCCGACGGGCCCGGCCTGCCGTCGGAGCGCAGCTGGCCGAGGGTTGCCCGCATCTCGGCCAGCGCCGCCTTGCCGGTGCCTCGAATGCTCGTCAACGCCTCCCGAGCCCGCTCTGGCTCTGGGTCCAGCAGCCGAAGGGCGGCGGCGGACTGGACGGTAATCGTGGCGATCGCGTGTCCCACCGTGTCATGCAGGTCACGGGCGATCCGCAGCCTTTCCTCGGTGACCAGGCGTTGCGCCTCCAGTGCGCGCTCTCGTTCTGCCTGGTCCAGTCGGTGCCGCACCTCGGCGGCGTACGCGGCCCGACTGCGCATCAACGCGGCGAGCAGCATCGCCACCGCCAGCGTCGCGGCCTGCGGCAGGAACACCGCGAGCAGTTCCAGCGGTGGCATCTCCCGGTGCGCGATCAGCACGACGGCACCGGCGGTCAGGAAGAACACCGGTACCGGCACCGCCCACCACAGGCGCCCGGCGCGGGTCGCGTCGTACAGCGGTACCGCGAGCACCACTGCCGGCGGGAAACCCGGATAGTCGAGGGCGTAGAACAGCAGCAGCGCCGCTGAAACCGCGTACAGCACGGCGGTCGGGTACCGCCGGCGCAGCAGCAACGGTGCCGCCATCGCCACTCCGAGCAGGTACGCGAACCAGTCCCGGTCGACCGAGGCGTCCTCGCTGCCGGTCGCCAGCGCGATCTCGGCGACAACCAGCACCGCCAGCGCGATTCCGGCGTCCACCATCCACCGCCGCAGCACCGGCCCGCCGCCCGTCACCATCCGCTCACCGTATGCGCCCGTACGCCCGATGCGCCATGGGCCGTGGGCTGTGGGCCACGTTGTCGCCCTGCCGCCTCGGCGAGCATCCCGACCGCGGTGGGCCCAGGTCGACCTCGGCCACCGGCTTCCGATCATGATTCGTGACACCCGCCCCGGACCGGCGTCATCGCAGCGTTGCCGTGAAGAAGTCCACCACCATGTCGGTCACCTCCCGGGTCGAGGGCTGCTGCCCGGGGGTGGCAAGGGTGTGCCCGGTGCCGGCGACCTCGACGAGCTCTGTCGGCACGCCGGCGGTGCGCAGCCGCTCGGCGAACCGGGCGGATTGGCGCGGTCGGACGTCCTGGTCCTGCGCGCCGTGCAGGATCAGGAACGGCGGCGCGTGCCCGGTGATGTGGTTGACCGGGCTGGCCGAGTGGCGGGTGGCCGTGGAAGTGCCGATACCGGCCCAGAGCAGGAACCGGATGAACGGCGGCGCGTCGGCGAAGTCGTTGAGGTCGGCAGGGCCGAACATGTCCACCACCGCCTGAACCGCGGTGGACTGCTCGGCGTACGGGCCGGAACCGCCCTGCCGTCCGGTCAGACCCAGCATCGACGAGAGCCAACCACCGCCACTGGCACCCCACACACCGATGCGGGACGGGTCGATGCCGAGGTCGGCGGCGTGCGCCCGGAGGAACCGCACCGCACATTTGGCATCATCGAGCGGGGCGGGCCACGGGGCGGCGGGGGTCAGCCGGTAGTCGATCGAGGCGACGAGATAACCGTTATCGTTCAGTCGCTTCCGCAGCGGGGTGAACAGCGCAGCGTGATGGTTGGACAGCGACGCGCCCAGCCCGGAGAGTTTCCGGTCGCCGAGTACCAGGCCACCGCCGTGGATGTACATCGCCACCGGGGCGCCCCGGCCCGGAGTCGCGGCGCCGGTCGGTGGGGTGTAGATGTCCATGGCCAGCGGGACCCCGCCAGTCCGGCAGTACTCCACTGTGCTGCGCTGCCCGGAAGCCAGGTGGTGTGGAGCCACGGTGCCGCCGGGGAACCCAGCTCCCGCGAACCCGTTGCTGGCCCCGCTGAAGCCCACGACCGTGGCCAGGAGCACGACCAGCGTCACCGGCGCGACGGCGACCGCCCATGCCACCCGGCGCAACCGCGGCCGGCGCGGGGCCCGCGCAACGGCGCCGTGGGAGACCGCCACCGCTCGCAGAACCCACACGATGCCGAATCCCGTTACGCCGATGACCTGTAGCCCCGCGCAGATGTAGTCGACGAAGCCGATCACCGAATCGGCCGGTATCCACGGCGAGGGACCGGGCAGGACCGACGTGCCGCGGGTCAGGAGCCACCCGACGAGTACGGCCAGCGCCGAGGCGGCAGCCGACAACACCCGACGTGGCGTCGGGCGGGCCAGCACACCGGCGACGGTACCCAGCTGTGCTGCGCCCAACGCGGCGAACAGCAGAGCGTACGGCCAGGCGGTGCGCCACACTGCGGCCAGCGGAGCGAGGTAGATCAGGGCACCGCCCGTGACGGCCAGCAGCGACGTGATCAGTAGAGGGCCCCGGCGCAGCGGCAGGTGCTCCACGGTGGGTGTCATGGCGGCGTCTGGGGCGGATGGGGACAGCGACGTCTGTGGCATGCCACCGATCGTCGCGGCCCGGACGCACGGCATCGTCCGCCCCCGGTAGGCACCCGCCGCAGGCCGCTGCTACTGCCGCGTACTCCGCCCGGAGTAGACGCCTGACCACCTATCGGTCTTGTGCCTCTGTAGTTCTCTAACAGCGGGTGCCGGGGGGTTGTCGTGACCGCCCGTCCCGCACGGCGTCGAAGGCGCCCAGTCGCGCATCCCGTCGTGGACACCTGTTTCCGGAACGTAGGCTGCCTCTGCCGGCGCTGCGGCACACCAAGCACCGGACTCTCAGCTCCACGACTACGCCATGGCCAGGGGCAGGCAGGTCGGCCAGGCGCCGAAGTTGAGCTTGCGGCATCCCAAATTGGCCGAAAGTACAGGCCGAACGGCCTAGGTGCGGGTGGGTGGTCTCCCATACAGTGCCCAGTCAGCACTTGATCACCTGGCTGCGGACAAGCAGCGGTCGATACCGAAAGGGTGCGGCCAACCCGGGCGAGACGGGAGGGGCAGTTCGGCGTCGGGAAAAGGCAGAGCAAGGGCTGTGCGCGACCGTCACCCCAACCGCTTGTGCGTCCCGCCGGGGCGGGGCGTCAACCCTGACCGGGCTGACCGAGGGCCGCGGCGGATCGCTGCGCCTGCGGGGCCAGAACCAGACTTGGAGGGAACGTGCTGATCGGGGTGCCCAGGGAGTGCCGGCCGGGGGAAACGCGGGTGGCGGCGACGCCGGCGACTGTGTATCAACTCATCGATCTTGGTTACACGGTGGTTGTCGAGAGCGGCGCCGGGTTGGCCAGCAGTTACCTCGATCAGTCCTACGTCGAGTCGGGCGCCCGGATCGGGTCGGCATCTGAGGCGTGGTCGGCCGATGTCGTACTGCACGTGGCCAAGCCGACCGCCGAGGAGGTTGCACGGCTGCGCCATGGTGTCCTGCTGGTCAGCTTGCTGACTCCGGCCCTGGATTCCGAGTTGATCGACACGCTCGCCGCCCAGTCGGTCACGGCGCTGGCGATGGATGCCGTCCCCAGGATTTCACGGGCCCAGTCGCTGGATGTGCTCAGTTCCATGGCCAACATCGCCGGGTATCGAGCGGTCGTTGAGGCCGCGCACGCCTTCGGCCGCTTCTTCACCGGCCAGGTGACCGCCGCCGGGAAGGTGCCCCCGGCCAAGGTGCTGGTGGTCGGTGCCGGCGTGGCGGGGCTGGCCGCGATCGGCGCGGCGAGCAGACTCGGTGCGATCGTGCGCGCCGCCGACGTCCGCGCGGAGGTCGCCGAGCAGGTGCGTTCGCTGGGTGGTGAGTATGTGGCCGTGCCAGCCGCCGAGCAGCAGGTCAGCACCGACGGCTACGCCAGGGAGATGTCCGACGATTACCACCGCCGGGCCGCTGAGCTCTACGCCGAGCAGGCCCGGGACGTCGACATCATCATCACCACCGCGTTGATCCCCGGCCGGACCGCGCCGAGGCTGATCACCGAGGAGATGGTGGCCAGCATGCGGCCGGGCAGTGTGATCGTCGACATGGCCGCCGCCCAGGGCGGCAACGTGGCGGGCTCAGTACCCGATCAGGTTGTCACCACCGCCAACGGCGTGTTGATCATCGGCTACACCGACCTGCCCGGCCGGCTGCCGGCCCAGGCCTCGCAGCTGTTCGGTACCAACGTGGTCAACCTCATGAAGCTGCTGACCCCCGGCAAGGACGGGCAGGCCGTGCTCGACCTGGACGACGTCGTGCAGCGGTCGATGACCGTCGTACGAAACGGCGAGAAGCTCTGGCCGCCGCCGCAGGTGCAGGTCTCGGCGGCTCCGGCCGCCGCTCCCGTGCCACGCCCGGCCACCCCCGCGCCCGTCGAGAGGCCGGCAGCGTCCCCCGCCCGGACGTTCGCTGTGGTGGGCCTCGGAGCGGTGCTGCTCTTTCTTGTTACCGCCTTCTCGCCGAGCCGCCTGATCGAGAACTTCACCGTCTTCGCATTGGCCATCGTGGTCGGCTTCTATGTGATCGGGCACGTGCACCACGCGCTGCACACGCCGCTGATGTCGGTGACCAACGCGATCTCCGGGATCATCGTGGTCGGCGCCGTGTTGCAGATGGGCCATGCCAGCACCCTCGTTACCGTCCTCGCGTTCGTCGCGATTCTGGTGGCCTCCATCAACGTTTTCGGCGGCTTCGCCGTGACCCGCCGCATGCTTCGCATGTTCACGAGGGGCTGATCATGACTGCCGTCTCCGCCGCCTCGGCGGCCTACATCGTCGCCGGCCTGTTGTTCGTCCTGAGCCTGGCCGGCCTGTCCAAGCATGAAACCGCCAGGTCCGGCATCGTCTACGGCATCGCCGGCATGGCGCTCGCGCTCGTGGCGACCGTCGGCCTCGCCTCGCGCAGCGTCGAGGCATCCGCGCTCGCGCTGATCGTCGTCGCGATGGCCCTCGGCGCCGCAGTCGGGATCTGGCGCGCCGGTAGGGTCGAGATGACCGGCATGCCCGAGCTGATCGCGTTGCTGCACAGCTTCGTCGGTCTGGCCGCGGTACTGGTCGGCTGGAACGGCTACCTGTCGGTCGAGGCTGACGGTGCCGCGCAGGCCGAGGTCGCGCACGAGTTGCTGGGTATCCATTCGGCCGAGGTGGTCATCGGCGTCTTCATCGGAGCGGTGACGTTCACCGGCTCGATCGTTGCGTTCCTCAAGCTGTCAGCGCGGATCAACAGCAACCCGCTGATGCTGCCCGCCCGCAACTGGCTCAACGCCGGTGCCCTGGCGGCGTTCGTCGGTCTGACCGTCGCCTTCGTCATGAGCCCGGGCGCGGGGGTGCTCGCCGCCGTCACGGTGCTCGCGCTGGCCCTCGGCTGGCACCTGGTCGCCTCGATCGGCGGCGGCGACATGCCGGTCGTTGTGTCGATGCTCAACAGCTACTCAGGCTGGGCCGCCGCGGCGTCGGGCTTCCTGCTCGACAACAACCTGCTGATCCTCACCGGCGCGCTGGTCGGCTCCTCCGGCGCATACCTCTCGTACATCATGTGTCGGGCGATGAACCGATCCTTCATCTCCGTGATCGCCGGGGGCTTCGGCAACGAGGGCGCCGTCGCCGCTGCGGCAATGGAAGGCGAGCACACCCAGATCACCGCTGAGGAGGCCGCCGAGCTGCTGCGCACCGCCAAGTCGGTGATCATCACGCCCGGCTACGGCATGGCTGTGGCGCACGCACAGGGCGCTGTCGCCGAGCTGACCCGGAAGCTGATCGATCAGGGGGTGGAGGTCCGCTTCGGCATCCACCCGGTCGCCGGGCGCCTGCCGGGACACATGAACGTGTTGCTCGCCGAGGCGAAGGTCCCCTACGACATCGTCCTGGAGATGGACGAGATCAACGACGACTTTGCGAACACCTCGGTCGTGCTGGTCATCGGGGCCAACGACACGGTGAACCCGGCCGCGCTGGAGGACCCCGGCAGCCCGATCGCCGGCATGCCGGTGCTGGCGGTGTGGGAAGCCGAGAACGTGATCGTCTTCAAGCGGTCGATGAGCACCGGCTACGCCGGCGTCCAGAATCCGCTGTTTTTCCGCGAGAACACCCGGATGCTGTTCGGCGACGCCCGTGAACAGGTCGAGGGCATCCTCAAGGCGCTTTGAGTGGACGTCGAGCGACCCTGCCGGTAAGAGGGAACCAGCTGGCGTCGCCGCCGAGACGGCGGTGACGGAGGCGTGGAGGGCTCGTGGGAGCGGCCCGCGAGCCGGCTGGTTTGTGCGGGGCATGGGCGGGTATGCGCGGCCCATGATCGGACTGATCGTTGCCCTGTTGCTGGTGTGGCTGGTGCTGGTGGTGGTCGGTCTCGCGGTCAAGGGCCTGTTCTGGCTCTTCGTGATCGGAGCGATCCTGTTCGTCGTGACCGCCGTCATCGGGTTCATCCGCCGGCGGGTGTGAGACCGCTACCGCGCAACAGCAGATCGACGGTGCGGACCAGACGGTCCGCATCGTTCGCGTGTCTGGTGGTGTGTCGCTCCGGCGAGCCACCGGCGACGAGGCCCCGACCCGTCCTTGAGGAAAAGCCGCCCAAGGTGAAAGGCTGGCGAACCGGGCATTCGTCGTAGTGCTCAGGAGGTACGGGTGACGGACGGTGCGGCGCCATCGCTGTGGAGCAGGCGGGACTTCTGGCGGATCGTCGTCGGGCAGGTGTCCACTCAGCTCGGCACCGATGTCACCTCGATCGCCTTCCCGCTCACGGCCGTCCTGATCCTGCACGCCTCCCCGTTCGAGCTGGGCCTCCTGGTGGCTATCCAGAATGGGGCGTTCCTGGTCGTCGGGCTCCCGACGGGGGTCTGGCTCGACCGCCGCCGGCTCCGCCCGACACTGATCGCCACGGACCTCGTCCGCTGCGCCGCGCTGGTCAGCGTCGCGGCAATGGCCGCGCTGTCCCAGCTCACCATGGGCTTCCTCATGGCGGTGGCCGCCGTCATGAGCGTCATGCGCGTCGTCTTCGAGATCGGCTACCAGTCGTACCTGCCCACCATCGTCAGCCGTGAGCAGCTCGTCCAGGGAAACTCGACGGTCGAGGCGGTACGGGCCTCCGGGCAGGTGGCCGGATCCGGGCTCGGTGGGTGGCTCACCCAGTTGCTCGGCGCGGCCAACGCCCTCCTGATCGACGCGGTCAGCTACCTGGTCAGCGCCGTCTGCCTGTGGACCGTCCGCACCCGGGAAGAACGGCCGGCGCGTACCGCCGAGCGCGGGGTGCTTCATCAGGCGTGGGAGGGCGTGGCCTACGTGCTGGCGAATCCCGTGCTGCGCGCGATCGCCGCCACCAGCGCGCTGTCGAACCTGTTCTTCACCGCGGCGACCGCGCTGACCATCCTCTTCCTCGTGGAGACCGTCGGATTCCGGGCCGGCGTCGCCGGGATGCTCCTGTCCGCGGCCTCCGCAGCCACCCTGGTCGGCGCGGCACTGGCCACACCGCTCGCCCGGCGGGTCGGGTCCGCCCGCATCATTTGGCTGTCGGTCGCCGCCACGGGTCCGGTCAACCTGCTCATCCCGCTGACCGAAAAAGACTGGCGGGTGGTGCTTTTCCTGATCGCGGTCACGGTCAGCGGGGCGGGGCAGATCGTCTACGCCATCACCCAGGTCAGCTACCGGCAGGCTCTCGTACCGAAGGCCATCCTCAACAGGGTCAATGCCAGCATGCGATTCCTGGTGATGGGCGCACTCCCGCTCGGCGGCCTGCTCGGAGGGGCACTCGGATCAGCGGTCGGCGTACGCCCCACGCTCCTCGCCATCGGGGTCGGGCTCGCCCTGTCGCCGCTTCCTCTCGTCTTCTCCCCACTGCGCCGCGCCCGCGACCTCGAAGACCTCACGCCCGCTACGACACTCGCCAGGCCGGCCCGGGACGCGGAGCAGCCGATCCGCTGAGGCCTCACAGCGTGGAGAAGAACTCGGCGCGGTCCCGCAGGGCCGGCGGGTACGCGGCGGTGCCATGGTCGCAGGCGTACTCCCGCCACTGCCGTGGGGGCGCGGCGGCGTCATAGAGGCGTTCGGCCTCGGCCCGGGTGATCACCTGGTCGTCGGCGCCGTGCTGGAAGAACAGCCGGCGGGGGCCCTCGACCGCGACGAAGTGCGCCGGATCGAACCGTTCGAGCCAGGCCAGGTACGGCTCCGGATCGGGTGCGCCGGCCCTTTCCAGATCGGCTCTGGCCAGCCGGAGGATGGTGCCCGATCCGATGGAGGCGAGCACCAGGGCGGCCAGCCGTGGCTCGACCGCCGACAGGACCGCTCCCTGGGAGGCGCCCCCGCTGTGTCCGAAGTAGCCGAGGCGCTCGGCGTCGACCCCCCAGCACCGGGTCAGGACGTCGAGCGCGCGCCGATGGGTCAACACTGTGGCGCGGAGCGCCGGTTCGACGACGGCGACGTCACCGTGCGCGGGAAGCGTGGTGGCCGGGAGCAGCACGGTGAAGCCGAGCCGGGCCAGCGAGAGGGCTTCGTCGACGAAGAAGTGCCGTCCGTCGGCCGTACCGCCGTGCGCGACGACGATGCCGCGCCCGTCGCTCTCCGGCCCTGACACGACGTACGCGGGGACCCGCCGCCCGGTCGAGTCGTCGTACGAGATGTCGGTGATCGTTGCGTCGCCGTTCTTGACCGTTCGGCCGGCGTCGAGGTGCAGCGGTGCGTCGAGGTCGTACTCGAACAAGGCGGCGCTGGCCGGGCGGGGTGTGCGAGGGCCGGAATCAGACATGTCCACCTCCAATGGGCGCCTTCGACAGCGGTCGAACGATCGGGGGTGCCCGGCTTGAGGCCACCCGGCACCCCGATCGGATCGCGGGTCAGCCCTTGCGCCCCTGGGTGGCGACACCCTCGATGAAGTACCGCTGACCGAAGGTGAACAGGAGAAGCATGGGCAGGGTCACGAGCAGGGAGGCAACCATGACGTACTGGTAGTCACCCTCCCCGCCGGCCGTCGGGCTGTACTTCGTCATGGCGAATGCGATGCCGAGCGGTGCGGTGAAGTCCTGCACCGATCCACCGTTGAGGTAGATCAGCGCTCCCTGGAAGTTGTTCCACGCCGCCTGGAACTCGAACAGGAACACGATGATGAACGAGGGGATGGAGAGCGGCATGGCGATCCGGGAGAACAACTGCCAGTAACTCGCTCCGTCGATCCGGGCCGCCTCGAACAGCTCGCGGGGGAGACCCAGGTAGAACTGGCGCTGCAGGAAGATGTAGAACGCGGAGCCGAACAGGTTGGCTCCGAAGAGCGGCACCCACGTGCCGAGCAACCCGGTCTGCTTCCAGATCAGGTACATCGGGATCATGGTCACCGAGCCGGGGAGCATCATGGTGCCGAGGACCAGCCCGAACAGGATGTTCCGGCCGGGGAAGCGGAAGTAGGCGAACCCGAACGCCACGACCGAGCTGGAGATGGAGACGGTCGCCGCGGCGAGGAAGGCGATCGCCACGCTGTTGAAGACCCAGTGGAGCAGCGGCAGCTGGTGCCAGATCTCGACGTAGTTGTCCCAGCGCCAGGTGTGCGGGATGAGGGAGTTGTCGAACACCTGGCTGGCCGGTTTGAGACTGGCCGAGATCAGCCAGACCAGGGGATACAGGAAGAGCGCGGCGAATCCGACGAGCAGGACCGTCAGCATGATCCGGCCCACGGTCCACTTGGACGGCGGGGCGCCGGTCTCGGTCACCTTTTCGGTCGGTGCGACGTCGGCGGCGGTGGCCAGTGCGGGAACGGGGGTGGGGGCCGTGCTGGGCCCGATGATGGCCATTACCGGTCTCCCTCGTAGTACACGAAACGGTTACCGATCTTGACCTGGATGAAGGTCAGGATCATGAGGATGACGAAGAGCAGCCAGGCCATGGCGGCCGCGAAGCCGAAGTTGAACTGGCGGAAGGCCTCCTGGAACAGGTAGACCGCGTAGAAGAGGGACGCCTCGGGGGCGACGTTGTTCTGGTCCCGCCAGAACAGCAGGTACGCCTGGTCGAACACCTGGAAGGCGGCGATGGTGAGGATGATGACGTTGAAGAACATCGCCCCGGAGATCATCGGCAGGGTGATCGAGAAGAACTTCCGTACCGGTCCCGCCCCGTCCAGCGACGCCACCTCGTAGAGGTCGCGCGGGACATTCTTCAGGGCCGCCAGGAAGATGACCATCGTGCCGCTGACGCCCCACAGGGTCATGAGCACGATCGACGGTTTGACCCAGTTCGGGTCCACCAGCCACTGCGGGCCGCTGATTCCGAGAAGCCGGAGGCCCTGGTTGATGGCGCCGGTGTTCCCGTTGAGCAGGAGGAAGAAGATCGACGCCGTGGCGACCATCGGCGTCATCTTGGGCAGGTAGTACACCGTCCGGAAGAAGCCGGCACCGCGCCCCACCCGGTTGAGCAGCATCGCCAGGAACAGGGCGAAGCAGATCTCCAGCGGTACCGCCAGCACCGCGTAGAAGAGGGTGTTGCCCAACGACACCGCGATCTTCGGGTCGTCGAGCAGTTCCTGGTAGTTGCTGGTGCCGGCCGGTCGGATGATGTTCGTCGCCAGGTTGAAGTGGCTGAACGAGATGACCAGGCTGTAGATCATCGAGCCGGCCGTGAAGACGAGGAAGCCGATGATCCACGGTGAGATGAAGAGGTAGCCCGCCAACGCCTCCCGGCGGTTGTACTTGGCCCCGGTGCGCCGCCGCTTCGGTCCGATTCGCGAAACGTCGGTGTCAGTTGCCGTCTGTGTTGTCATCGCACGCCTCCAAGATGTACCGGGGCCCGGAGACGCCCCGCACGGCTCACGGGATCTCCAGAGGCGGCGTGGCGGGCCCCTGTCCTACCCGAGGACCCGCCACGCCAATCGTGAAGGCCGGGATCAGCCGCCGACGTTCTGGTACGCCTGCATCGCCGCCTTCTGCGCGTCGGCGAGGGCCTGCTGCGCGGACTTCTTGCCGAGCAGTGCCGCGGTGACGGCGTTCAACAGCTCCTGCTTGATCTGCTGGCCGGCAGGCGACGTGCCGACGTTCCTGCCGGTGCCCACGACGTCGTAGTAGGTGCTGATCACCTGGTCGAAGCCGCTGTTACCGCTCGGCTTGACGAACTTGTCGCGGATGGACTTGTCGGATTCGGGCGAGCCGGTGAAGAGGCCGGTGTTGATCGACTTTTTCTGCTGGACGGTCTGGGCCCGGGCCTCGGCGGCCGCCTGCCACGAGCCGTCCTCGGTCAGGGCCAGCGCCCACTTGCACCCGGCGCTCGGGTTCTTGGCATTCGCGGGGATCACGAACGATGACCCGCCCGCCACCGTGACCGGGTTGCCGTCCTTGCCCTTGAACGGCACCGCGCCCAGCTTGATCTTGTCCTTGTACGGCGAGAGGACGTTCGGGTACCACTGCGCGTCGACCTCGGCGCCGACCTGGTTCTTGACGAACTGGTTCTTCTCCCCGAAGACGTCGAAGGAGTCGGTGAAGCTCTTGTACTTGGCGAACCCGCCCTGGGCGTCGACGATCTTCTTGAGCAGGTCCAGCGCGGCGACATTGTTGGGGTCCTCGAGGGCGGGCTGACCCTTGTCGTCGGCCAGCTTGCCGCCCATGGCCACGATCCACAGGTTGATCTGACCGGTGGCCTGGGGGTTGAACCCGAGCGTGGTCGGTACGCCACCGTTGGCCTTGTACATCTTGCCGATCGCGGCGACCAGCTTGTCGGGGTTCGACGTGTCGATGTCGGCGTCCTGCACGCCGGCGGCGTCCATCACGGTCTTGTTCAGGATGATGGCGGGCGGCTGGTAGAACTGCGGGACGGCCCAGATCTGGTTCTTGTAGGTGACGTCGCCGACGACTGAGGGGTACCAGCGCTGCTTGGGGTCGACATTGTTGGCCGAGAAGCACTTGTCCAGCGGCATGATGAGGTTCTGCGCGGCGTAGGTGGCCACCAGCTCGCGATCCATCTGCACCACGTCGGGGACGTTGCCGCTGGCCACCCGGGTGGTGAACTTCTGCGCGTCGAAGTTGGTCTGATCCATCTGGATCTTGACGCCCTGAAGTTGCTTCGCCGCGTAGTCGATGCGGGCCTGGCCGACGTCGTCGGCGTTGTTGAATCCCCAGGCGTTCAAGGCCCCGGAGGGCTTCGGGTCGAACTTCGCCGCCTCGCCACCTCCGTTGTCGCCTCCGGATGAACCGCAGGCCGTTGTGGTGGCAAGTACGGCGGCGATGCCGGCGGCCACGACGGCCGCTCGCCTCTTTCTCATCGGTCCCTCCAAAAGGCATGTGGGATCGGCAGGCCGACCTCAGGTGGTGGTGTGGGTAAGGCATGGAATCCGTCTCAGGCCGGACCGTATCGCTAGTGTGACGCCGCACACAAGGGGTTGATGTTGCCATTGGGTATCGACGCAGGTCATGGCCCTGATCGGGCGGACCGCGGAGAGTACAGTGTGGGGGAATCGAGGCATGAGAACGTTGCCACATTCCTGGAGGCGTCAGTGGCGATCAGCCAGATCCTCTTGCTTGGACATACCCACCACGACGTCGGTTACACCAACAGCCCGCGAATCATCGACGACCATCATCGCCGCATCGTGGCGGAGGTGCTGCGGCTCTGCGCGGCGGACACGTCGGACGGTCCCGCACAGTTCCGCTGGACGTTCGAGGTGGCCCGGCCGGTCCTGCGCTTCGTCGCCGAGGCCGGGCCGTCGGAGGTGGCCCGGCTCCGGCGGTTCACGCGCGAGGGTCGCATCGCGGTGACCGGTGGCTACCTCAACATGACGCAGCTTCCCTCCGAGGCGGAGTTCGGGACCGCGTACGACGCCCTTGCCACGCTCCGCGCCGCCGGGCTCCGGCTCCGTACCGAGCAGCACGGAGACGTCAACGGGATCGCCTGGAGCACCGTCGACGCCATGCGGCGTGCCGGACTGTCGCGGCTGGTGATGGCGCTGAACCCGGACCACGGCCGGGCGCCGTACGAGCAGCCCACCGGTTTCTGGTGGGAGGGACCCAGCGGCGCCCGGATCTTCGTGTGGTTGTCCACCCACTATGGGGTCGGCGAGGAGTGGGGCATCGTCGACGGTGACGTCATCACCGCGGAGCGGCACATCGCCTCCTTCGTCGACCGGCTGGAGGCTCGCCGCGACTATCCCTACGACGTCGCGGTGGTCCATGCCGGCAACGACAACCGGTGGCCGACCCCCCTGTTCCTGGACGTCGTACGACACTGGAACGCCGTGCGGCGGTACCCGCCGATGCGGACGGCGACCGTCGACGAGGCCCTCGACCTGCTGGAACCGCAGGCTCGGCGGGTGGACGTCCCGGTCGTACGCGGGGAGTGGTCCGACTGGTGGTCGCACGGGCACGGCTCCACGGCTCGGGAGGTGGCCGTGTACCGGGAGGCGCGCTCGTACGCCCGGGCGGCCCAGACGAGCCTCGGGCTGACCATGCTGCGCCAGGACGGCGACCCGTTCCTCGCGCACGTCCTCGGCTATCGGCGCGGTCCGGTCCGGCTCCGTCCGGAGCGGGAGCTGCTGGCCGACCTGGCCCGGGTCGACGAGGATCTGCTGCTCTTCGGTGAGCACACCTGGGGGTCGTGGGAGACCTACTCGAAGCCGCACTCGACGTTCAGCCACTCCCACTGGAACGCCAAGGCCGCGTTCGCGTACCAGGCCTACGACCTGGCCCGTGACCTGGCGATCGAGGGCATGTTCCGGCTCGTGGCGAGCGGCCCGGCGGCCGCCGGGAAGACCGAGCGGCGCAGCGGTGTCCTGGTGCTCAATCCGACCGCCCGCGACCGCGTCGAACCGGTGGACGTCGAGATCGACGGCCGGCATCGGGAACGCCTTGTCGCTCGCACGCCGGCCTTCGGCGTGGCCCTGCTGCCCCGGCCCGGGCAACTCGACCGGCGTTCCGGCCGCGAGATCGGGAAGGGCTGGTACCGGGCGGTGGTCGACCCGGCCCGCGGCGGCGTCGTCTCCCTGGTGGACCACCGTACCGGCCGGGAACTGGTCGACCGGAGCGTTCCGCATGGACTCGGAGCGATCATCGTCGAGCGGCTTCCCGCCGACTGCGACCACCCGATGGTGGTGCGCTCACCCAAGGACTTCCACCCCGACCACCCCGGCCCGGCCTTCGAACGCCTGGTGGCCCGGGGCGACGCCGAGCCCGAGATCGCCGAATCGGCGGAGCTCGCGACGATCACCTGGCACGCCACCCCACCCGGCCTCCCGGCGGCGACCCTCACGTTGGTGCTGTACCGGGAGGTGGACGTCGTCGATCTCGACGTGCACATCGTGAAGCCCACCCGGTACGAGCCGGAGAGCCTCTTCGTGGCCTTTCCGTTCGCGGTGGCGGACCCGCGGTTCCTGCTGGAGACCGCCGGAGCGGTGTACGCGGCGGGCACGGAGCAGCTCCCCGACACCAGCCGGGACTGGTACTCGATCCAACACGCGATCGGCGTGACCAACGACAACCACGGCGTCCTGTGGGGTAGCTTCGACGCGCCGTTGGTGCAGGTCGGCGGCATTCACACCGGGCTGTGGGCGCGCACCCTCAGTACCGCCGGGGGGCACGTGAACAGCTGGCTGATGAACAACCTGCACTTCACCAACTTCCAGGCCAGCCAGGACGGTACCCGGCGCTACCGCTACCGGTTCGCGGCCAGCGCGTCATCGGTGACCCGGGAGCAGGTCAGGATCTACGGCCGCGACGTGCTGGAGCCGCTGCAGGCGAGACAGTACGTCGGCCCGGTCACCGTCGAGGGCGGCTCCGGCCTGCGGGTGGAGCCGGCGGACCGGGTGCTGGCCGAGGTGCGGCCCGCCGGCGACGGGGCGGTCCGGGTGCGGCTGCGCAACGTGGGTGACGACCCGGTGGAGGCGACTGTCCACTGGGACGGCCCGGGGGTGAGTGGAGGGGGAGGCGTCATCCTGAGCGGCCACGGTGTCGCGGACGTCATCCTGCGCGCCTCCCACGGTCAAGCTGAGGCTGGCGCGTAGCGCCTCGGCCGTAGCCGGAGGGTGACCACCTGGAACGGCGCCAGCGTCAGGTCGACGGTGTTGCCGTCCACCGCGACCGGGGCCAGGGCGGCGACCTCGGCGTCCTCCCGTTCGAGCACGTCGCAGACCTGCACGGCGGCGAGGTCGAAGGAGGCGGTGAGGCGGGCCCGGGCGCGGCCACCGAGCGCCTCGTACAGCCGGACCACGACGTCACCCGACCGGTCGTCGGCCAGCTTCACCGCCTCGACCACCACGGCGGGGTTGGTCACCTCGATCAGCGGACGGACGGGCGCCGCCCCGGCGTGCCGCCGGAGCGGGAGATTGGCCCGGTAGCCTTCGCGCACCGCGTCGATGATCTCGGCCCCGCAGACCAGCGCGTACCCGAAGCGGTGTCGACCCTGGTCGGTCTCCGGGTCGGGGTAGCGGGGACCGCGCAGCAGGGAGAGCCGCACGGTGGTGGCCTGCGCTCCCCGTGCGTTCCCGGGTGGCTGGCGGGTCACGTCGCAGCCGTAGCTGCCGTCGTTGACCAGCGCCACCCCGTACCCGGGCTCGCCGACGTGCAGCCAGCGGTGCGCGCAGACCTCGAACCGCGCCGCGTCCCAGGAGGTGTTGGTGTGGGTCGGCCGTCGGACGTGCCCGAACTGGATCTCGGCACTGGAGTGTGCGGCGTGCACGTCGATCGGGAAGGCGACCTTGAGCAGCGTGTCGCGCTCGTGCCAGTCGACCGCGGTCTCGAATCGCAGCACCCGCTCGCCGGCCGCGAGGGACACCGTCTGGTCGTACGTCGAGTCCCGGTCGGCGCGGCTGACCCGCACCCGGGCCTGCTGCCCGCTCGCCTCGACCACGAGCTTGGTCACCGCGGTCAGCTCGTGGCGGCGGTTGCGGTAGAACTCGTCGATGTCCCACGCGTCGAACCGGTTGGGCCGGTCCGGATGGCGCTGGAGGACGTTGCCCGCGCCCCGCAGCACCTCGCGCTCGGCGACCAGGTCGCGGATCGAGGACACCGTCCCGTCCGCGCCGACGTGCACCCGGAGCAGGCCGTTGTCCAGCACCGTGCCGTCCGGTCCGGAACGCACGGACACGTCCGGGGCGTCGGTGCCGCGGGGCACGGCGAGCCCGAGGGCCGGCACGCCGGCCCGCTCGTGCGGCGCCGCGTTGGCGGTCAACGGCAGCGATCCGGGGCCGGCCAGGGCGGCCAGGGCCGAGTCGATGATCGCCTCCAGCCGCTGCGCCAGCTCGGCGTAGGTCTGCCGGGCCTCGCGATGCACCCAGGCGATCGAGCTGCCGGGCAGGATGTCGTGGAACTGCAGCAGCAGCGCCTGCCGCCAGATCGCGTCGAGCTCGTCGTAGGGATACAGGTGGCGGGCGCGCAGGGCGGCGGAGGCGGACCAGAGCTCCGCCTCGCGCAGCAGGTGCTCGGTGCGCCGGTTGCCGCGCTTCATCGCCGACTGGCTGGTGTACGTGCCCCGGTGGTACTCGAGGTACATCTCACCGCTCCACACCGGGGCGTCCGGGTACTCCCGCTGCGCCTCGGCGAAGAACTCGGCCGGGGCGTCGATGCTGACCCGGGGCGATCCTTCGAGGTCGGCGACCCGGCGGGCGGTCTCGAGCATCTCCCTGGTCGGGCCGCCCCCGCCGTCGCCGTGGCCGAAGGGCAGCAGCGACCGGGTGGAGCGCCCGTGCTCGGCGAAATTGCTCACCCCGTAGGCCAGCTCCGGTCCGGAGAGGATGGAGCTGTAGGTGTCGGCCGGCGGGAAGTGCGTGAAGATCCGGCTGCCGTCGATGCCCTCCCACCAGAACGTGTGGTGCGGGAAGCGGTTGGTCTGGTTCCAGGACATCTTCTGGCTGAGCATCCAGCGGCAGCCGGCCAGCCGGGCGAGCTGGGGCAGGGCGGCCGAGTAGCCGAACGAGTCGGGGAGCCAGACCTCGCGGGGCTCGATGCCGAACTCGGTGAGGAAGAACCGTTTGCCCTGGGTGAACTGCCGCACCAGGGCCTCACCGCCGGGCATGTTGGTGTCGCACTCCACCCACATGCCGCCCACCGGGACGAACTGCCCTCCGGCCACCTTCTCGGCGACCCGACGGTAGACCCGGGGGTGGTGATCCCGTATCCACGCGTACTGCTGGGCGGACGAGCAGGCGAAGACGAATTCCGGGTACTCGTCGGCGAGGGCCACGACGTTGGCGAAGGTCCGCGAGCACTTGCGGATCGTCTCTCGTACCGGCCAGAGCCAGGCCGAGTCGATGTGGGCGTGACCCACGGCGGAGATCCGGTGGGCGCTGGGTGTGGCGGGGGAGGCGAGCGCATCGGCGAGGCGGGCCCGGGCGGCGTCGGCTGCGTCCCGTACGCCGCTGTCGTCGAGCTCGTCGAGCATCAGCTCGAGGGCGCGCTGGATCTTGTGGTGACGCGGATCCGTCACCGGCAGCGTGAGGGCCAGCTCGTGCAGCACCCGTACGTCCAGCACGAGGGCGTACACCTCCTCGTCGAGCACCGCGAGTTCGGCGCGGTCGAGCCGGTAGAGCGGGATGTCCGGCGCGGTGTCGCGGTCGCCGAAGAGGGAGGGGGCGGTGCCGTCGAAACGGGGGTTCGCGGCGGCTTCGACGTACACCTCGACCCGCTCGCCGCCCGAGGCGGGCCGCGCAACCGGAACGTACGACGTCCGCGGTTCGATGCCCTTGATCGGCGTTCCGTCGGCCGTGTACGCCAGGCCCTCGGACCGGAACCCCGGCCCGGCCAGCCCGAAGCCGAGGTCCACGAGCAGCTCCACCCGGCTGCCGCGCATCCGTTCCGGTACCTCGCCGGTGAACCGGAACCAGGTCGTGCTCCAGGGCGGTCCCCATGGCTGCCCCACGGCGAAGGGGGTGTAGCTCGCCGCCAGCCCGTCGCAGACGGGGACCGGCTCGCCGGGCAGGTGCGCTGCCTCCACGTGGACCGGCTCGACGTCGCGGTGGATCGCCGGGATGAGCCGTTCGGCGAGTGCCCGTTCGATCCGCTGGGTCAGGTTGGACAGTGACCGGTGCATCCGGAACTCCGGAAGGGGCGGGTGGAGGGGTGGCTTTTGTGGGATCGTGGTCATACAGGGAATCACGCCGGTTTGGCGATGTCAATGCGCTTTCCGACCGGTTCTTTCTGGTCAGGACACGGCCGGTGAGGGTACCTTGGACGACTCATCTATGGCATCGATCCCAGGGGTGATGGGTGTGACCCGTCCGGTGTCCCGCACCATGATGCCCGTCGGCGCGACGGTGCTGCGGAGACCCGACGACGAGCCCGTCGCCTCGGTGCCCGACACGGTCCAGGTGATCTGGGCCGACGGCCGCACCGAGCCGGCCGGGACCGGGCCGTTCCTGGTCACCGTGCAGTGGTCCGCCCCCTCGGCCACCGGCCGTCGCGACGTCCGCCTCACCGTCGAGTACCGGGGCGAGCGGGAGGTCGCGGCGGGCATCCGGTTCCGGGCCGACCTGGCGGCGGGGACGGAGCAGCCGTGGTGGCTGGTGCCCGGGGCGTTCTACGGCGAGAACCGGCCGGCGGACTGCCGCGCGGCCTTTCCCCGTTTCGCAGTCGGCGAGGTCGACCATGCCGCGATGGTCAGCGACCACTGGGAGTTCCGGGCCGACCGGGCGGCCACCCCGGCGGTGTTCGGCTGGGCCGGCCCGGGCGGCGTTGCCCTGCTCGCCGCCGAGACCACCGCGCTCGGCATGACGGGGCTCGGCTTCGGTCACGACGCCTCCACCGGCCGGGCCCACGTCCACCTGACCTTTCCGTTCCGGGAGGGACCGGTCAGCTACGACGGGTCCCCGGTGCCGCGGCCGCCGGAGGTGAGCACGCACACCTGGCGCCCGGGGGAGCGGGTCCACCTGGACATCGCGGTCTGCCCGCTGGACGAGGACCGGCACGGGTACGCCGCCGTGCTGCGTGAGGAGTACGCCCGCCACGCCACCACCGCCCCGTTGCGCCCCTGGGTGGACGTCGCCGAGGCGGCCATCCTGGCCGCCGAGGGGCTGCGCCGGTGGCACTACGCGGAGCCCGGCGTCCTGCTCGAGACGGTCGGGTTCGACCGGGGTGTGACGGGCCGGGACGGCCGTGCGGTGGACCGGGAGGCGATGCACGTCGGATGGATCAGCGGCCTTCCCTGGGCGTACGCGCTGCTGGCGCACGGCCGACGGGTCGGCGCGGCCGGGCACGTCTCCGCCGCGGTCGACGTCATCGACTTCATCTGCGCGAACCTGTCGCCGTCCGGCACCTTCTGGGGCGCCTGGTACCGCGACCGCGGCTGGTCGCAGAGCTGGTCACCGGTCCCGCACAGCCTGCACTCGCGCACCCTCGCCGAAGCGACGCAGTTCCTCGTGCGCGCCCTCGGACTCGGCGACGACCTGGTTCGGTCGCGACCGGCGTGGGTCCACGCCGTCCGGTCGAACCTCGACACCGTCACGGGTCGGCAACGACCGGACGGCAACCTGGGTTCCGCCCACCATGCGCTGACCGGAGAGGTGCTGTCCTGGACCGGCTGCGCGGGCCTGGCCTGGGTCGGGGCGCTGGCGGAGGCCCAGCGCTGGGACGGGCCGGACGGCGCGGACGGCCGGTACCTGGCGGCCGCACGCCGGGCGGGCGAGTACTACGCGCCGTTCGTGTACGGCGAGTTCCTCCACGGCGCGCCGGAGGACGTCGACCTGGCACCCACCTCGGAGGACGGCTACGTCGCCGTGATGGCGTACCTGGCGCTGCACCGCCGGACCGGGGAACCGCGTTGGCTGGACCTGGCGCGCCGGTCGGCGGACTGGATGCTGACCTTCCGCTACACGTACAACACCGCCTTCCCGGCCGGTACCCTGCTGGACACCTACCGGTTCGCGACCCGGGGCGCCGACACGGCCTCGCCCGCCAACCCGCACCTGCACGCGTACGGGCTGGTCTGCACGGCCGAGCTGGCGGAGCTCTCCGCAGCCTGCGGTGACCCGCACTACGCCGAGCGGGCGCGGGAGACGCTCGCCTGTTTCCGTCAGCTCATCGCCCGCTTCGACGGCGACTTCAACGCGTACCGGGGGATGGCGAGCGAGCGGTACTACCAGACCGCCTGCTTCCAGCCGAAGGGGATGCTGCTGACCCTGTCGCACGCCTGGAGTGTCGGTGTGCTGCTGCTCGCCTGCGAGCAGGCGTTGGCCGAGCCGAGCCTGCTGGCGCCGATCTCCTGAGCGCCGGCCGCGCCGGCCGATCGGGTCCGCCGCCCCGGCGAGGCGTCCCGGCTCAGCTGCCGTCGCGCCGACGCTGGCCCGGTGCCATCCGCTCGGCCGGCATGGTGGCATCGGACGAGTCCGGGTCGGGCTCCGTGTGCCGCCGGCCGATCGGGGAGGCCGGCACGGGGAACTCCTCGAACGCCCCCCGCGGCCCGTCGGCGAGGTCCCACTCGATCAGATCGACCTCCCGGACGGCGCCCCCGTCGGCCGGAATCCGGAAGGTGCGGATCTGGCTCGGGCCGAACTCGGCCTCGATCACCCGGCCTACGATCGGCAGCTCGATCCGGACCCGCCCGGGCCGGCCCGTGCTCTCCACCGCCCGCAGCACCAGGTCCGGGGTGCCCGTACCGTCCTCGCCGCCCTTGACCGCCGTCACCATCACCTGGCCGCCACCGTCGGACAGGTAACTCTGCTGCGGCGGCAGCGGCCCGCGGTGGAAGCTCTCCAGCATGGCCCGCACCGGCGACCCCAGCTCGGCGGCTCGCCTCGTCAGGCCGGCGTCGCGCCAGTCACCGGCGTGCGGTACGAGCAGGTACCGGAAGGACTGGATGCCCTGGTCCTGGTACGAGTAGAAGCCGTCGGGGTCCAGGGGCCGAGGGTCGTGCCACGAGTAGACGGGGCTGCGCACCGCGGTGATGCCGATGCTGGGCGTGTCTCCGTCGGGAGCGCCGGGGGAGACGTCGTACCCGTGTTTCGCGTTGTTGACGACGGCGAGGCCGGCCGCCCGCCCGTCCACCGCGCCGCTCAGGTCCACCCAGGACTGCCCCGGGTTTTCCTGGCCGTCGACGGGCTGCTCGATGGCGCCGAACGGGATCTGGTAAGTGGACACCGGGTCGGTGAGGGCGGTAGGAAAGCAGAGCTTGAGCAGATGGGCCTGTTCCCGCCAGTCGATCGTCACCCGCACCTCGAGCTGGTCGTCGCGGTGGCCCAGGATGAACTCCTCCACCATCGACGACCGGTGCCACTGCCGCTCCACCCGCAGTCGGGCCCGCGCGGGTCCGGTCTCGCGCAGGGTGATCCGGGTGGTGCACATGGGCGTGCCCGGCCAGCGGTACGAGACGACGCGGTGCCCCCAGGTGTCGGTCGGGTCCTGGCAGATCTGGGTGTGTTCGCCCCGGGCGCCGGCCACCAGATCCATGCCGGTGCGCTTGTCCAGCAGCGAGGCGAGCCACCCCGTCCCGGGATCGAGCTCCACCCGCAGCAGCTCGTTCTCGAGGACCGTCTCGGTGGCGCGCAGGACGCCGCGATTCCGCTCGCTGACTGGCGCGCCCGGCGGTTCGGCGCCCGGACGCAGCCGGTAAAGCCGGTAGCCCAGGGCCGGCAGGACCGCCTCGAACACGGTGGCGCCGCGGCCCCTGTCGTCCGTGGTGGCCGCGGACTGGGTTCGCTGCGCCGTGGTCACCCGGCCTGCGGCGTCGACCACGTGCACGCCGCTGGGTTGCGCGCCGTACTGCAGCTCGACCTGGGTGGTGACCGGCCACGGGTGCGGGTTGAAGACCAGCACCGGCTGGCTGCCCTCCTCCAACGGGATGTCGACATGCCGGGCGATCACGTTGTGGATACGGGTGATCGCTCGCTTGGCGATCGCCACCGCCTCACCGAGCTGGTCCCGGGCGTCGTCGTACGCGCTCTCGATGGCGGACCCGGGAAGGACGTCGTGGAACTGGTTGAACAAGATCTGCTTCCATGCCCGACCGAGGTCCGCGGTCGGGTGGTCCAGGCCGAACAGCGTCGAGCCCACCAGACTCCACCGCTCCGCGGCGAGCACGGCGGCCTGTGCCCGGCGCTGCCACAGCTTGATCCCCGAGTGGGCCGAGTAGCAGCCCGGGGCGTGCATCTGAAGGTCCTCCCGCCACACCGGAAGGGCGGCCAGTCCCTCCTCGCCCTTCTTCCGGAAGAACTCGTCGAAGTAGCAGTCAGGGGAGGAGATGACCATTCGGCCGAAGGACCCCATCCGGTCGTAGCGGTGGATGGACTCGATGTTCGCGCGGGTCGGGCCGCCCCCGTGGTTGCCGACGCCGAAGTAGATCATCACGTCACCCAGACCGTGGTCCAGGGCACCGAGCGACTTGTCGGCCTGGCCGCCGACATCGCCGGGCGGGCTGCAGTACTCGTACGGAATCCGGTACGCGAGGACCCGCGAGCCGTCCGGCGACTCCCACCAGAAGGCCGTTCCGGAGAGGGTCGTCTCGTGGGGCCCCGGCCGCATGAAGCAGTAGGCGTGCATCCCCTGTCCGCGCAGGATCTGCGGGAGCATCGCGTGGTGCCCGAAGGGATCCACGTTCATGCCGACCTTCGCGGTGACCCCGAACCGGTCCTTGAGGTAGCGCTGGCCGTACAGGCCCTGCCGGACGAACGACTCGCCGAAGGGCATGTTGCAGTCGGGTTCGACCCACCACCCGCCGACCAGCTGCCAGCGGCCCTCCGCCACCCGCTGCCGGATACGGGCGAACAACTCCGGGTCGGATTCCTCGATCCAGGAGAGCAGGACCACCTGGTTGCAGGTGAAGATGAAGTCCGGGTACTCCTCCATCCGGTGGATCGCCGACCAGAAGGTGGCGCGTGCCTCCTGGTAGCCCTCCTGCCAGGGCCACAACCACACCGGGTCCAGGTGGGCGTTGCCGATCATGTGCAGGGTGCGGTCGGGGGTGGCGGCCGGACGGTCGGCGGGATTCAGGCCGGGTGGCTGGTCACCGGACGGCGCGTTGGAGACCGGTGCCGTCGGTGCCTGCTGGGGCCCGTCGCCGACGGCGAGGGGTTCCTCGCGGAGCTCGATCGTGGTCATGCCGACGGCTCCTCTGCGGCGGCCCATGCGTCGACCATCTCGCTGATCACGTGCAGCATCAGGGTGTGCATCTCCTGGATGCGTTGGGTGCAGGTGGACGGTACGAGCAGGGTGCAGTCGGCGTGGGCGGCGGCGGGACCGCCGTCGGCGCCGGCGAACAACAGGGTCGTGGCGCCCTTCGCCCGGGCGGCGGCGAGGGCCGCCACCACGTTGGGGGAGCACCCCGAGGTGGTGAAGGCGACCAGCATGTCTCCCGGTCGGGCCAGCGCCTCGACCTGCCGCTTGAAGACGTCCTCGTAGCAGTAGTCGTTGGCGATGCAGGTCATCGTGCTGGCATCGGTGCTCAGAGCCACCGCCGGCAGCGGCCGCCGGTCCCGCTTGTAGTGGCCGACCAGTTCCCCGGTCAGGTGCTGGGCGTCGGCCGCGCTGCCGCCGTTGCCGACGGTGTAGACGGTGCCGCCGTCGGCGAGTCGCGCACAGACGAGCGCCCCGGCGGACCGGATCTCGTCCGACAGCGCGGCCGTCGCCTCGGCGACGGCCACGTGGTCGCTCAGTTGGGCGGCCAACCAGTCAGGCATGCGTCTCCTCCGTCCGGAGGTCCTGCTCGAGTACGCGGGCCAGGGCGCCGCCGGCCAGGTGGTCGTGCCCGATCGCCCCGGCACCGACGAGGCACACCAGGTCGCCGAGGGCGGCCCGGACGATCCGGACCGACCGGGCGGCCGGTGCCATCGCCTCCCGCGCGACCAGTTCGCGGACCGGGTCGATCAGCATGGCTCCCGAGCGGGTGACCCCGCCGCCGAGGACGACCAGGTCGGGCTCGAGGACGTTCACCAGGTCGGTGACCGCGGCGCCGAGCAGGTCCACCGTCTCGGCCCACACCTCGGTGGCAAGCGGGTCTCCGGCAGCGGCCGCCGCCGAGACGTCCGCGGCGGTCAGGGTCGGCAGGGCCGCCAGCGACGAGGCGGCGCCTCCGGCCAGGGCCTCGCGGGCGCGCTGGGCGATGGACGTTCCCGAGGCGTACGCCTCGACGCAGCCGCGCCGGCCGCAGCTGCACAGCCGCCCGCCCCGGTGCACCAGCACGTGACCGAATTCCCCGCCGTTTCCGGTGGCGCCGCGGTGCAGCGTGCCGTTGATGACGGCACCGCCGCCGACACCCGTGGACACGGTCAGATAGAGCATGGTGCCGGTGTCCCGGCCGGCGCCGAACCGGTACTCGGCGACCGCCCCGGCGGTGGCGTCGTTCTCGAGGGCGAACGGCACCTGGAACGCCTCGGCGGCCAGCGGTCCGATCGGGACGTCGATCCAGCCGGGCAGATGCGGTGGGCAGAGCAGCATCCCGGACGCTGGGGCCAGGGGACCGCCGCAGGCGATTCCGACCGCCTGAATCTCGCCGACCCCCGCCTGCTCGATCGCGCGGCGACCCATGTCGAAGAGTCGGCGCGTCACGACGCGCCAACCGTCCTCCCGGCGGGTCGGTTCCACCACGAGGCCGTGCGTGGCACCATCGGCGGTCACGACCGCAACGGCGAGCTTCGTGCCGCCGATGTCGAGGGCCAGAACGGGGCCCGGAACGGCGGGTGCCAGGGGAAACGGGTCGGGGTGGCTCATGCGAGTCCTCTCGGTCGGGCCCGCGGGGTGATGTCGTGCCGAGGAGCCGCTGCGCGGCGAGGAGAATGTGGAGATGTGTGGGATCGATCCCAGATCGAGCCTAGGAGTCGTCCCCGCCGTCGTCAAGGGAGAGTTGGCGCCCCGGTCCTAGGGGCGGGTGGGCCGACCGACCGGTCCCAGCGGCTAGCGCCCGGGCGGGGGAGCGGTTGATCCCCGCGAGGTCACCGTGGCCGAGAGCAGTACCGTCCGCACCGGAGCGTGCGGCGACTGGATGCGTTCGAACAGCTGGGAGACGGCCGCCTCGCCGAGGGCGACCGGATCCTGGGTCACGGCGGTCACGCCGGGCCGGACCAGGCTCATCCACGAGACGTCGTCGAACGACACCAGGGAGAGCTGCTCGGGAATGGGCAGGTTGAGCTCCGCGGCGGCCCGCCAGACGGCCTCGGCCAGGACGTTGTTGGCGGCGAAGACGGCCGTGGGCGGCTCCGGCTGGGTGAGGAGCTTGTGGACCTCGATGCGGGCCGCGTCGACGTCCCACCCGGCGCTCACCACGAGCGCGTCGTCCAGCGGTACGCCCGCCACCGCGAGGGCGGTCTGGTAGCCGGCGAGCCGGTCGCGGCCGGTGGTCCAGTGCATCTCGTCGATGACCAGCGCGATCCTCCGGTGGCCGAGGTCCAGCAGCTGGCTGGTGAGGCTGCGGGCGGCGTTCGCGTTGTCCACGACCACGGCATCGCAGTGGCCGACTGCGAACTGGCGGTCCACCTCGACCACCGGAATGCGGTGCCGGGCCAGGTAGGTGGTGATGTGCGCGGAGACCGGGGTCACGATGACGCCGGCGACCCGCAGCGCCACGAGCGCCTCGGCCGCCTCCGCCTCCACCTCCGGGGAGCCGCCGTCGTCGGCCAGCATCATGGTGTACTGCCGCTTGCGTGCCTGTTGGCTGATACCGGCGGCGAGCCCGGCGTAGAAGGGGTTGCTCAGGTCGGAGACCAGCACCCCGATCGACTGGCTGGCCTGCTGTCGCAGGTGGCGGGCAGTGGCGTCGGGCACGTACCCGAGCCCGCGGGCCACCTCCCGGACCCGGTCCCGCACGGGCGGGGCCACGTACCCACGGCCGGTCAGCGCCCGGGACGCGGTGGACCGGGACACCCCGGCGGCGTCGGCCACCTCGCGGATCGTCGGGCGGCGCACCGGGTGGAGCCCGTCCGGCTCCGCCAGCTCAGTCCTCATCCAGCCACCTGTCCCGCGGGGTCACGGGGACCCTGCTTCTGTCACGTCCACCAGCGCCTCCGCGTGCTGGCCGAGGTGCAGACCGCCGATGCTGACATCGACGGCCATTCTGGCCCGGCGTCGCTGCGGCACCCCGACCGTCACCTCGACCTCGATCTCCGCGGAACCCAGCGCGGGCAGCGAGATCGCCGCGACGTCCGGCACGGCGACCCACCCTGCCGGCAGCACGAGACGGACCACGGCCTTCTCGGCACGGGGCCGAGGGTTGCTCACGCTGATCACGAAGCGTACGACGTCCCCAGTCTGCGCCCGCGAGTAGTAGGGCGCAACACGCGCCAGGACGCCGTCCGCGCCGAAGTCGAACTCCTCGAGGGGAAGCAGGGCGTGGTGGATCCGGATCAGCTCCTCACCCTCGTAGCTCAGCAGGTCGAGATAGTCGTCGGTGACCCACCGGGGCGCCCAGTGCCCGGAGACCATCAGGCCCGGTGCCACCCGGCGGTACAGGTCCGCGCTCGCCCGGTAGTCGCCGATCCGGAACCGGTTGCGGTACTGGTAGTTGAGGACCTCGCGGCGTCCGGCCGGAAGGCCCGTCCCCACCTGCTGATCGCTGGTGACGAGCACCCTCACCCCGTCCACCACGAACTCGTACGCCGCCGCGTAGAGGGTGTGGCCGGGCAGCTCGTGGACCGTGATCTCGTACTCCTGCCAGGTGAAGCTCTCCGCGAGGGGGAGCCGCCGGTCGACCGGGATGGGGTCGTACCAGGTGCACGGCAGGTCCTGGACCATCGGCGCCTCGAGGATCCCGGCGACGTTGGCCGGTGCCCAGATCTGCGTGCCCTCCACCTCGCGCAGCAGGTTCATCCCGGCTACGTGGTCGTCGTGGTAGTGGGTGGGCAGCGCCACTTCGATCGCGGTGACGCCGTGGTTGCGCCGCAGCGCCGGGAGGGAGCCCAGCCAGGGGCGCCGGGCGGCGCGGTCCTGGCCGGCGGGCAGGCCGGTGCTCATGTCGTAGCCGTAGTCGATGACGAGCGCCGCGCCGGTCTCCGACAGCAGGACGTAGCTGCACGAGTTGCTGCTGCGGTTGAGCAGCAGGTGGTCGGTGAGCGGGACGAACGGATTCTCGAGCCGGTCCCGCAGGTCCCAGGGGTACGGGCGGCGCGAGTCGACGTACCGGCTCATCCGGGTCGCGAGCAGATCGAGGGCGTACCGCGGGTTCTCGATGGGCTCGCCGTGCGAGGGCAGCAGCACGTCCAGCCCGCGTTCCAGGAGCTGATAGCAGCTCAGCACGGTCATCGCCGGCCCCTCGTTCTCGGTGTACGACCACTGGGTGGCGGCCAGCGACCACACCTTGCCCGGCGCGTAGATGAGGTCCCCGGTGAAGGCGAGGCGACGACCGCCCCGTTCGACGAGGTAGCTGACGGAACCGATGGTGTGCCCGGGCGTGGGCACGACCTCGACGGTCGTACCGGCGTACGTCCGGCGTCGGTACTCCGGCACGACGTCGTGCACCGGCACGGATTCCAGCAGTGAGAACTTGTCCTGCCGGAGGTTGTAGTCGTTGTAGAGCGTGCGGCCCTGCCACATCTCCTCGACGTTGGCGAAGAGGTCCTGCTCCACCGGCGGGACGTGGATGCGGATGCCCTCCGCCGCCGCCCGCGGCAAACCCTGCCCCTGGTCGCGGTGATGGTGGGTCATGAGCACGTCCGTGATCCGGTCGACGCCCATCTCGGCCAGATGGTCCAGGGCGAGGCCGGAGCCGAAGTCGATGGCGAAGGCGGTACGACTCTGGACCCCCGTGTCATCCGGTTCGGCTGTGCAGCGCACCACGTAGACGTTGCAGGTGTCGGCTACCCGGAAGATGCCGGGCGCGATCTCCGATATACGCGACTCGGTCATAGGCGGCATGGTATCGATTCCACAGGGGAGTCCAGAAGAGCTGATCGTGTCCGGCGTGAAGCTGTTTGGCCAGAACGGGAGCAGGGGTTGATAACGTTCCCACATGGCTGCCGTTCCGCCTCCCGGCCGACCCGCTGACCAAGGCCGGGCGCTGCCGGTACGCGGCACCGTCGAGGGCTTCTACGGCCCGCCCTGGTCACACCCGGAACGCCTGGCTCACCTGCGGTTCTCCGCTCAGGTGGGGCTGAACACCTACGTCTACGCGCCGAAGAACGATCCGTACCACCGGGCGCGATGGCAGGACCCGTACCCGGCCCGTGAGTTCACCCAGCTCACCGAGCTGGCCGGCACCGCCGCTGCCCTCGGCGTCCGCTTCGTCTACGCGATCAGCCCGGGACTCACCATGCGCTACGCCGACGACGCGGACTACCGGGCGCTGATCGCGAAGGCCACCACGCTGTGGGAGGTCGGCGTCCGGTCCTTCGCGCTGTTCTTCGACGACGTGCCCGCCGAACTGACCCGGCCGGACGAGCTGGACCGCTGGCCGGGAGCCGGGGCCGCGGGCGCGGCCCACGGCCACACCTGCGCCCGGTTCGCCGGCTTCCTCGCTGCCCAGGGCGTGCGGGAGCCGCTGCTCGTCTGCCCGACGGACTACGCCGGAACGGACGCCACTCCCTACCGCGAGCAGTTCGCCCGCACCGCCCCCTCGGACGTCATCGTGGCCTGGACCGGCCGGGACATCGTGGTCGATCAGGTGAGCCGCGACGACGTCGACCGGGCCGTGGCGAGCTACCGGCGCCGCGTCGTGCTCTGGGACAACTTTCCGGTCAACGACTACGATCCCGGCCGGCTCTTCCTCGGTCCGCTCACCGGCAGAACCACCGACGTGGACGGTTCCGGCCTGGTCGGCGTACTCGCCAACCCGATGCTGCAGGCCGTGCCCTCCCGGATCCCGCTCGTCACCGTCGCCGACTGGGCCCGCGACCCGGACGGCTACGATCCGGCGACCTCGGCCCGGCGGGCGCTCGCGACGGTTGCCGGCGGCGGGGCGGCCGACCTGGCGCCGCTGGTCCGATCGTGCAGCGCCTGGCCGCCGAGCGCCGAGCAGGACCCGGAGCTCGGCCGCGCGGTCGACGGCACCCTCGCCGGCGAGCCCGGTGCCCTGGACGTGCTCACCGTCCGTCTCGACGAGCTGGCGCGGGGATGCCAGGCCGTGGCGGAACCGGAAAACCTGGTGTCGGCCCTGCGCCCGTGGCTGCTGGCGGGGATGGCCACCGCCGAGGCCGGGCTCACCGCCGCCCGCCTGCTCCGCGCCACGACCGCCGGGGACACCGGCGGTCCGGCGGACGGCGGAGTGCCGGCGCTGCGCGACGGGACCAGGCGCGCTCTGGCGAGCGCCGAGAGCCACTACGCCGACGTGCTGCGCTCGGTCGTCCCACCCTTCGTGCGGACCGTGCTGAGGCGCACCGCTCCACCCCCGACGGGCCCCGCCGACCGGCGACCACCTGTCCTGCTGGTCACCGGTCCCCGCCCTGCCGTCGGGGACGAGGCGATCGCGGAGCTGCTCGGGCAGCGCGGCTACCGGGTACGGCTCTTCGACCCGGCAACGGACGTCGGGACGCCGGCGGCGGTGATCGTCACCCGAGGTGCCTCTGACGCGGCGATCGACGCGGTGGTGCACGCCGGAGTGCCACTGCTCGCCTGGCACGGGCTGGTCCCGCTCGGACTCGCCCGGAGCAGCTTGGTGCTCATGGCGCAGGACCGGGTGCACATCGTCGCCGCCGACGATCCGCTCGCCGCCGGGCTGCGCGGCACCGCCCAGGTCTACCGCGGGCCGGCGAAGCTCACCGTCGCCGAGGTCGGGCCGCACGCGAGGGTGGTGGCGCGGGCGGGCGACGACGGCGCTGCCGCCCTCTTCCACTACCCGCCCGGAGCCGGCCTGGCGGACGGGACGACCGCGCCCGCCGTACGGATCGGCCTGTATCTGGGGCCCGACGGGCCGGCGCCCTGGCTGACGACCGCCGAGGGGCGGGCCATCGTGGCAGCGGCGATGGACCGGTTGGTCGGCCGGATCCCCGGGCAGCCCACCGCGCCGGAGCGCGAGCACGCCGGCTCAGAGGCTCAGCACCTGCCCGGCCTGCCGAAGCTGCCCCTGTAGCTCCGCGACATCCACCGACTGCACCGGCCCCCCCCGGATCGCAGTGCCCAGACGGCGGCCAGCCCGGCGACGTGGACCACCACCTCGGCGCCCACGCCGCCGCCACCGCCGCGCAGACGCCGACGGACGTGGCGGCGTAGACGACGACCTCCGGCTCGAGCCTCACCGCACCTCCCGTGGTCGCCGGCCGGCCGGCCCGGGCAGGTTCGCCCCGCGGCCCGCGCGGTACTCCCGCCAGGTGCTCGCGACCAGGGCCAGGTCCTGCTCGGTCAGTTCCTCACCCGAGCGGTCGATGCGCTCGGCGTAGTAGAGGGCAGGCACGCCGAGGCGGCTCTGCGTCAACACGTACGAGCGCCACTCGGCCAGGTCCGCGATGGGCCACTGGTCGGTGTCGACGAGATGGCCGGGCAGCACCGCCGCGACCACGGCATGCCGGAAGGCGAGCTGGTCGACGGCCGGCACGACAGCCCCCTGGGGATCACGTTCGAGGATGTCGTTGAGCCGGATCATGTCGCAGACGTCCCCGAAGCCGGGGTGCGGCGTGTGCGTCACCACGAGGGCGTCGGGCTTGACCGCCTTCGCCGCCCGGTACAGCGTTCCCACCATCCGATGCAGCGCCGCGATGCCCCAGGGCGCGTCCGGTGCCGCGCCCGGCCGCCGCAGGGTGCGGCCGGTCGGTGCCCGCTGGGTGAAGTCGATCTTGAACCCGTCGGCGTTCAGGCCGTCCCGGCCCAGCAGCCGCGCCACCATCCCGGCCAGGTGCTCCAGATAGGTCGGGCTGCCGGGATCCGCGGCGACCGGCGCCCCGCACGGGTCGGTCACGCACTCCGTCACGGGCAGCCCGCTCGGGTCCCACGCCTTCCACCAGAGCAGGACGTGCTGGCCGGCGGCGTGCCGGCGGTCGATCCACGCGCGGAGGTCCGGCCAGTGTCGGGGGTCCGGCTCGTTCGTCCCGTACGCCAGTTGCCAGCGGTCGTCGACGACCACCGTGCCCGGGACGACCCCGTGGTTCGCCAGCCGCCCCAGCCAGTCGTCGTACCGGTCCTGCCGGGCCAGGTCGTACGCGACCGGCAGCCCCACCGGCAGGACGGACGGCCCGAGCTCCCGCACGTGGTAGGGGTGGTGCATCGGCTGCCCCGGTATCGGCGCCGCCGCGCACTGCGCGCCCCAACCACAGAAGATCGGCTCCCGCCACCAGGCGGCCGGCGCCACGGCGGGGCGGGCCGGGGCGAACCCCCGCTCCACCAGGTCCGACCGGTAGCCGGCCAACCCCCGCCACGGATCGGCGGCGGGCCGGAGCACCACGGTGGGCGTCTCGAACGAGCCGGCCACCCGGGTCTGGCCGTCGTAGTCGAGTTCGAGCAGGAACCCGCCGTCCAGCGGGGCGTACCGCAGCTCGGTGAAGGTCAGGTCGGGGACCGCGGCCACCAGGCCGACGGTGAGCCAGCCGCCGCCGGGGATGTGGGTGGCGTGCCGGGCCGGCTCCCGGCCGAACGCCAGGCACAGCGGTGGCGGGGAGAAGATCCCGTGCAACCGTCCGGCCGACGCGTCCCCGACGATGCCCAGCGCGCAGCCGGCGAAGGCCGGCCGTACCACCTGAACCGGCTCCGTCGGGGTCGGGTTGAAGACGGCGGCGAACTCGATCGACGATCGGAACGTGCCGCACGCCCCGCCCGGCACCATCCCGCGGCCACCCAGCAGGCTGACCGCCCCGAGCGTGCCGGTCCCCTCGACGTGGGCCCGCACCTCGACCCGGTCCTCGAAGCAGCGCAGCCGCACCGACTTGGCCGACCAGGCGGCGCTGCGGGAGCAGAGCTCCACCTCGACCAGTTCCGCACCGTCGACGCTGGTGCGGTGCACCCGCGGCTCGCCGACGTCGAAGGACTCGTCCGGCACGTCGGTGCGGTCGACGGCGGCGAGCAGACTCAGCTGAGACCAGATCCGGCCGTCCGGATCGGCGAGGACGGCGACCCGCTGCCGGCCGCGCACCTGCAACAGGTACCCGGCGGCTTCGACGGTGTGGGTACCGGGGCCGTGGGTCAGCTTGATCGGACTCTCCTCCCGCGCTGAAGCGGTGGACCGGGGACCGGCTGGTCAGCCGAAGGGCGTCACGGCCTGCTGGGCGTCGGGGAGCTGACCGGTCGCGGCGATCCGCGCGTACAGCAGGCCGGAGTCCTTCACCGTCGGCTGCCCGGACGGGTAGTCGACGTGGACCAGGCCGAACCGTGGCCGGTAGCCGAGTGCCCACTCGAAGTTGTCCATCAGGGACCAGTGCAGGTACCCCACCACGGGCGCGCCGGCGTCGATCGCCTCGGCGACGGCCCGGAGATGACCCAGCAGGAAGGCGATCCGCCGCTCGTCGTGGACCAGGCCGTCGTGGGTCGGCGAATCCCCGTACACACCTCCGTTCTCGGTGATCATCAGCGGTACGCCGGGGTAGTCGCGGTGCAGCCGGAGCAGCAGGTTCCGCAGGCTGTCCGGGACCACCTCCCAGCCCTCGTCGGTGCGCGTCACGTCGCCCGGCGGGCCGACCACCCGCCAGGGGAAGGGCCGGTCCGGACCCGGCTCCGCCGCCGCCATCACCCGCCGGGTGTAGTAGTTGACGCCGACGAAGTCACTGCGCCGGCCGATCAGATCGGCGTCGCCGGGCCGGATGATCGCGTCCAGGCCCCCATCCAGGGCCCGCTCGTACTGCTCCCACATGTCGGCGGGGTAGCCGTCACCGAGCAGCGGGTCGAGGTACCAGCGGTTGACGTACCCGTCCGAGCCGCGCGCGGCGGCCTGGTCGCGTGGATCGTCGGTGGCCGGATCGCACGGGAAGAGGCTCAGCGCACAGCCCACCTTCGCCTGCGGGGCGCGCCGGTGGATGACGTCCGCGCCCGCACCGTGGCCGAGCAGGACGTGGTGACCGGCCGCGACCGCCGCGCGCAGGTCCCGGACGCCCGGTGCGTGCAGGCCGAGGTGGTAGCCCAGCAGCGCGATGATCCAGGGTTCGTTCTGGGTGATCCACCAGCCGACCCGGTCGCCGAGCCGGTCGGCGACCGCCGCCGCGAACTCGGTGAAGGCGTCGACAGTGGACCGGCCCGCCCAGCCGCCGTCGGCCATCAGCGCCTCCGGCATGTCCCAGTGGTTCAGCGTGAGAACCGGTTCCACTCCGCGGGCCAGCAGCGCGTCGACGAACCGCTCGTAGTGGTCCAGCCCCCGAGGTTCGACCCGCCCGCGCCCGCCGGGCAGTACCCGCGCCCACGAGACCGAGAACCGGTACGCGCCGAGGCCGAGCTGGGCGATCAGGTCCACGTCCCGCGACCAGCGGCGGTAGGACTCGCACGCCCGGGAGCCGTCGCCGCCGCCCTCGATCGCGCCCGGCCGGGCGCTGAACGTCTGCCACACGCAGCGTCCCCGCCCGTCGGCGTCGAGGCTGCCCTCAACCTGGTACGCGGAGGTCGCCGCTCCCCACAGGAAACCCGGCGGGAAGGTCGTCGTCATGGCCGCTGCTCCTCGTCGAGCTCGATCCGGGTGGGGGAGGTGTTCCACGCCTCGACGCGTACGCGCATCGGTGGGGGCGCCCGCTCGCCCCGTACCAGGAACTCCCGTGCCTCACCGGGGAGCAGAGGTCGGGGGTCCCCGTCGCCGATCACCCAGCCGGGGGCGTCCGCCGGCCGGTCGTCGACGATCTGCAGGCCGACGACCAGCGGTCCGGACCGGTGGGCCACCTCGACGACCGCCGCGCCGTCGGCGGCCCGGGCCGTCACGTCGAGGGTGGCGGGGGCCAGGTCCAGCAGCGGCGTGAAGTCCGGGCCGGTGCAGGCGAGCACCACCTCGCGGTCGAGCGGGGCACCCTCCGCCGACTCCCACACCAGCTCCCAGACCACCACCGCGTCGGACGGGGCGAGCCGCGCGTCCACGGTCATCGTGCCGGCCGGGCAGGGATGCTCGACCGGCCCGTCGAGGCGCCAGCGTCGCTCGGCCAGGATCCGGCCGCCGGCCGCGCGCAGGCGAGCATGTACCCGGCTGCCCGGCGCCACGCCCTGCTCCGCCCACACCCACGCCTGGGCGGTCAGCCGGTCCTCGCCCGCCCATACCGCCGTCGGCACCCGTACCGTGACCCGTCGCGGGGCGAACGCCCGGGTGACCGCGTGGAAGGCCGGTTTCGGGTCGCCCCGGTGGTCCACACAGCTGGTACACCATGCGTTCGGGTACGACTCGTTGAGCTGCCAGGGCAGGACGAGGGAGCAGTACGGGAAGCGCCGGCGGTCGGCCTCCACGGCGTACGCGAGGCCGGTCGCCTGAAGCAACTGGCTGGCCCGCAGCAGGGCGTCCAGGTCGGTGAGCCGGTGCCCGAAGCTCGCCTGGACCAGGGGTTCGTTGTTCCACCAGTCGCCCAGGTGCCGGTACGCCGGGTTGGTCCGGTCCGCGGGCCACCGGTCGCCGTCGGGCAGCAGTTCGTCCAGGGCGCGCCGGTTGGTCATCCCCTCGACCCCGAACTCGGTGTGCGCCAGGCAGGAGCCGGCGTTCGCCAGCGTGTGCTGGTGGCGCAGCCCCTGGTGCTCCCACGGCCCGTGCACGTCGTGCTGATCCTCGGGCGCGGCGGCGATCACGTCGAGCCGGTGGTGGAACGCCGGACCGGACGGTGAGGTGGGCAGCCAGGCCCGTCCGGGGTCCAGCCGTCGCACGGCGTCGCGCAGCGCGGCAAGGACCGGGGACCGCTCCTCGTCGAGCGGTACGCCGTCGAGGTCCAGTTCGTTTCCGCCGCCCCAGATGAGCAGGGACGGGTGGTGGGCCCGGGCGGGCACGACGGCGGCCGCCTCCGCCGTCATCAGCCGGACGAAGTCCCCGTCGGTGGCGGGGGCGCTCTGCAGGCCCGAACTGGACTGGGAGAACTCCTGCCAGACCAGCAGCCCGGCCCGGTCGCACGCGTCATAGAACTCCTCGGTCTCGATCAGGCCGCCGCCCCACACGCGCAGCAGCCGCGTTCCCGACCGCGCCGCCAGCCCCACCAGGTGGCGTACCCGATGCGGCTCGACCGCCCCGTACTGGGCGTCAGCCGGTACCCAGTTCCAGCCGTGCAGCGGGACCACCCGGTCGTTGACCACCGCCGTGTAGGGGCGGGCCGAGGAGGGGGCACCGGCGTTGGCCACCAGGGTGGCCCGCCGGAACCCCACCGTCCCGGACCAGGCCGGCTCGGCCCCACCGGACAGGCGCAGCCGGGTGGTGTAGACGGTCGCGGCTCCGAAACCCCGGGGCCACCACAGCTCCGGTCGCGGGACGTCGAGGTCCAGCCGGAGCTCCCGCACCGTCCCGCCGTCCACCCGGTCGCGGCGCTCGGCCACCACCCGTCCGCCGGCGTCCAGCAGGGCGAGGTCGACCGGTACGGGCCGGTCGTCGGCGACCTCCAGCATCGCGGTGAGCCGTACGGTGCCGTGGCAGTGCCCGTCGAGCCGGGTCGTCACGGCTACCGAGGCGAGGTGCACGGGCCCGACCGCGAGTCGAACGTCGCGCCAGATCCCCTGGTGTGGGAAGCGGGGGCAGAAGTCCCACCCCTCGTTCATCCGGGGCCGGTGGACCCGGACCAGCTCCGTCCGGCCCACCTGCGGCTGGGAGGCGGGCACCGGGTCGACCACGACGGCGACCCGGTGCGGGCCGGCGTCCGCGGCGTCCGCCGGGATGGCGAACCTCCCCGGTGCGTAGCTGCCGGGAACCCGTCCGAGCGGGCGGCCGTCCCAGAACACCGAGGCGGCGGGATCGATCCCGTCGAACTCCAGGACCCCCCACTCGTCGTCGGCCAGCGCCGGGAGCTCCACGGTCCGGCGATAGACCCACGACCGGTGGCCGGTCCACTCCGCGGCCCGGCTGCCCCGGCCCCGGTACGGGTTCCGCAGCTCGCCGGCCCGCCACAGGTCGGTCACCACCGAGCCGGGCACCGACGCGGGCCACCAGCCCGGTGCCGACTGTCCCCGGCGGGCCGCCTCGGCGACGTTGTTGCGCCAGTCCTCCAGGGGCTTGTCGACGTACCAGCGCCAGGTCTCGCCCAGCGCCTCCCGCATCGTCCAGTCCGTCCCGCACAGCGAGCGCACCCGCCTGTCCAGCCGCCGCGGCCCGGGATCCTGGGCGGGCACCAGTGGGGCGTCCGCATCGGTTCCGCGGGGCGCCACGGCTCAGGACCTTTCCGCCGGGTGCGGCCCGCCCGGATCGGGGAGGGCCCGCAGCAGCGCGGCGACGCCACCGGCGGGGGAGCTGAGCACCGGCACCCCGGCGTCCGCCAGCTCCGCGGCGCGGGCCATGGACGCCTGAGCGAGGACCACCACGTCCGCGCGCGCGGCGGCCCGGGCGACGGCGGCAGCCACCAATTCGTCGACCCGCTCGCGGTCACCCCGGTCGTGGGCCTCGGCCGCGCCCGTGACCAGCTCGGCGGTCACCTCGAGCTGCCGGGGGACGGCTCGGGCCGCCCGCTCCACCAGCCGTCCGGTCGGCCCGAGCGTGGACGACAGCGTGGCGAGGACGGCTATCCTGCCG
>JBARAE010000698.1:0-2207 GCA_049791715.1 Micromonospora sp. | reverse complement strand
CCGGGCAAGAAGGTGACCATCGGCTTCTCCGCCCCGGCCGCCGACCACGGCTGGATCGCCGCCATCACCAACAACGCCAAGGCGCAGGCCGCCGCGTACTCCGACGTGGAGTTCACGTCGGTGGAGGCCGGCGCGGACGCGGCCGCCCAGCGCGCGGCGCTGTCCACCCTGATCTCCCAGAAGCCCGACGTGATCGTGCTGCTGCCGCACGACGGGAAGGAGCTCAACGCGTTCGGCCTGGAGGCGATGAAGGCCGGCATCCCGGTGGTCAACCTGGACCGGGCGTTCCCGGACGCGCGGGCCTACCGGCTCCAGATCAAGGGCGACAACTACGGCATGGGGGTGGCCGCCGCCACCTACATCGTCGCGCAGCTCAAGGCCAAGGGGGTCAGCAACCCGGTCATCGGCGAGATCCCCGGCATCGACTCGCTGGAGCTGACCCAGGAACGCTCCAAGGGCTTCGCCGACACCCTCGCCGCGAATGGCCTCAAGGTGGCCAACCGCCGGCCGGCCGAGTTCACCGCCGACTCCGGCCAGCAGGCGGCGACCGGGCTCTTCCAGGCCCTGCCGAAGATCGACGCGCTCTGGAACCACGACGACGACCAGGGCATCGGCGTGCTGGCCGCGGTGAACCAGGCCAACCGCAAGGAGTTCTTCATGGTCGGCGGCGCCGGCTCGAAGAAGGCGATGGAGGACATCCAGGCCGACAACACCGTACTGAAGGCGACCGTCACCTACAGTCCGTCGATGGCCTCCTCGGCCATCTCCCTGGCCCGCCTGATCGGCCAGGGGAAGGGCATGTCGGACCTGGTGGAACTCCAGGTGCCCAAGGAGATCGTGCTCGCCTCCGAGACGATCACCAAGGAGAACGCGAGCAACTACCTGAAGCTCGGGTTCTGACACACGGGGGGAGACCCACCTTGTCCACTCACCACAGGCTCCTGCGGGTCGGCATGGTCGGCTACGCGTTCATGGGCGCCGCCCACTCCCAGGCGTGGCGCACCGTGAACCGGGTGTACGACCTGCCGGCGCGGGTCCGGATGTCGCTCATCGCCGGCCGGGACTCCGGGAAGGTGGCCGAGGCCGCCGACCGGCTCGGCTGGGAGGGCCACACCACGGACTGGCGGCGGCTGGTCGAGTCCGACGACGTCGACGTCGTGGACATCTGCACACCCGGGGACAGCCACTGCGAGATCGCGGTCGCCGCGCTGGCCGCCGGCAAGCACGTGCTCTGCGAAAAGCCGCTGGCCAACACCGTCGAGGAGGCCCGGGTGATGGCGGTCGCCGCCGCCCGGGCCCGCGCCGACGGCGTACGCGCGATGTGCGGGTTCAACTACCGCCGGGTCCCCGCGGTCACCCTGATGCGGCAGCTGATCGCCGACGGGCGCTTGGGCGTCATCCGGCACGTCCGGGCGGCGTACCTGCAGGACTGGATCGTGGACCCGCAGTTCCCGCTGGTCTGGCGGTTGCAGAAGGACAGGGCGGGCTCCGGCGCGCTCGGTGACATCGGTGCGCACATCATCGACCTCACCCAGTACGTCACCGGTCAGCGGATCACCGGGGTCAGCGCGCTGACCGAGACGTTCGTCAAGGAACGGCCCTTGCCGGCCGGGTCGAGCGGCCTGGCTGCTCAGGCCGACGGCAACGGCCGGGCGATGGGCGCGGTGACCGTGGACGACGCGGCGGTCTTCGTCGCCCGGCTCGACGGCGGCGCCCTGGGCACGTACGAGGCGAGCCGCTTCGCCACCGGCCGCAAGAACGCGCTCCGGGTGGAGATTAACGGCTCGCTCGGGACCGTGGTGTTCGACCTCGAACGCCTCAACGAGCTGGAGTTCTACGACGCCACCCGGCCCGCCGCGGAGCAGGGGTTCACCCGCATCCTGGTGACCGAGAGCGACCACCCGTACATGTCGGCCTGGTGGCCGCCCGGCCACATCATCGGCTACGAGCACTCCTTCACCCACCAGATGCGGGACTTCGTCGAGGCGATCGCCACGGGCACCGACCCGGCGCCCTCGTTCGCGGACGCGCTGCAGGTCCAGCTCGTGCTGGACGCGGTGACCCGCTCGGCGGGGCTCGGTTCCGGCTGGACGGAGGTGGAGCCCACGGTGGCCGAACTGACCGCCTGACCGTCGCGGCGCCGGCCGACCCGCCGGCGCCGCCCGATGAGCTTTCCGGAGCCGACCGGCGAGGGTCCGGCCGCGGTG
>JBARAE010000697.1:0-5706 GCA_049791715.1 Micromonospora sp. | reverse complement strand
GGAGTCGCCCCGTGACCGCCGGTCGCCCGCCCCGCGTGCTCATCGACGCCACGAGTGTCCCCGCCGACCGTGGCGGCGTCGGTAGATACGTCGATGGCCTGCTCGGCGCCCTCGGCAAGGTCTGCGGGTCCGCCGTCGACCTGGTCGTGGTGAGCCTGCGCACCGATCTGGAGCGCTACACCCGGATGCTGCCCGGCGCCGAGGTCATCCCCGCCCCGGCCGCCGTCGCGCACCGTCCCGCCCGGCTGGCCTGGGAGCAGACCGGCCTGCCCCTGCTGGCCCAGCAGGTCAGCGCGGAGGTGCTGCACTCGCCCTTCTACACCTGCCCGCTGCGGGCCGGGTGCCCGGTCACGGTCACGGTGCACGACGCGACCTTCTTCACCGAGCCGGAGCATTACGACAAGTCCCGCCGGACCTTCTTCCGCAGCGCGATCAAGACCTCGCTGCGCCGGGCCGACCGGGTCATCGTGCCGAGCAAGGCCACCCGGGACGAGCTGATCCGGCTCCTGGACGCGGACCCGACCCGGATCGACGTCGCCTACCACGGCGTCGACCACGCGGCCTTCCACGCGCCGAGCGAGGAGGAGAAGGCTCGGGTGCGGGCCCGGTTGGGGCTGGGCAGCAGCAGCTACATCGCGTTCCTCGGGGCGAAGGAGCCGCGCAAGAACGTCCCCAACCTGATCCGCGGTTGGGGACGGGCGGTGGCCGACCGGCCCGACCCGCCGGCGCTGGTCATCGCCGGCGGCCAGGGGCACGACGACGACATCGACCGTGCGGTCGCCGAGGTGCCGTCGCACCTGCGGCTGCTCCGCCCGGGGTACCTGCGCTACGCCGACCTGCCCGGCTTCCTCGGCGGCGCGCTGGTCGCCGCCTACCCGTCGTACGGGGAGGGCTTCGGCCTGCCGATCCTGGAGGCGATGGCCTGCGCCGCTCCGGTGCTGACCACGCCGCGCCTGTCCCTGCCCGAGGTGGGCGGTGACGCGGTGGCCTACACCAGCGAGGACCCGGACCAGATCGCGACCGATCTGACCGCCCTGCTGGACGACGAGCAGCGCCGGCTGTCGCTGGCCAAGGCCGGCTTCGAACGGGCCAAGGAGTTCACCTGGGAGTCCAGCGCCGAGGTGCACGTCGCGGCGTGGAGCCGCGCGCGTTCCTGAGTGTCTCCTACCGGACCCGGGCGAGCCCGGGTCGGGGGCGCGACGGGTCGGGCATGATGTGCTGATGTTCTACGCCGTCATCCCGGCGGGCGGCAGTGGCACCCGGTTGTGGCCACTGTCCCGTGCGGGCCATCCCAAGTTCCTCCACCCGCTGACCGGCACGCCGGCCTCGCTGCTCCAGGCGACGGTGGACCGGCTGGCGTCGCTGACCACGCCGGAGCGCACTCTCGTGGTCACCGGAGCCGCGCACGTGGCGGCGGTGGCCCGGCAGCTGGCTGGCCTGCCGGAGGAGAACATCCTCGTCGAGCCGTCGCCGCGGGACTCCTGCGCGGCGATCGCGCTGGCTGCGGCCGTGATCGCGCTGCGCGAGCCGGAGGCGGTGATGGGCTCGTTCGCCGCCGACCACCTGATCGGCGACCCGGGCCGCTGGGCGGAGACGGTGCGTCAGGCGATCGACGGCGCCGAGCAGGGGCTGCTGATGACGGTGGGGATCACACCCACCCGGCCGGAGACCGGCTACGGCTACCTGGAGACCGGCGAGCCGGTCGGGGACGGTCCACTGCGCCCGGTCGTCGAGTTCAAGGAGAAGCCCGCCGCCGAGGTCGCCGAGGGATACGTCCGGTCGGGGCGACACCTCTGGAACGCGAGCATGTTCGTCTGGCGGGTGGACGTCTTCCTGGCCGAGCTGGCCCGGCAGCAACCGGCGCTGCACGCGGGAGTCACCGCCATCGCGGCCGCTTGGGGCACCCCGGAGCAGGACGACGTCCTCGGCACGGTCTGGTCGACGCTGCCGAAGATCTCCGTCGACTACGCGGTGATGGAGGGTGCGGCGACGGCCGGCCGGGTCGCCACCGTCCCCGGCGACTTCGGCTGGAACGACGTCGGCGACTTCCACACCCTGGGCGAGGTGCTGCCCGCCGACTCGGACGGCAACGTGGTGCTCGGCGGGGACGGGAAGCCGGGTGTGCTGCTGCGGGACAGCAGCGGCCTGGTGGTGGTGCCGCAGTCGGGCCGGCTGGTTGCCGCCCTCGGCGTGCACGACCTGATCGTGGTCGACACCCCGGACGTGGTGCTGGTCTGTCCCCGCGACCGGGCCCAGGACGTCAAGAAGCTGGTCGACGAGTTGAAGGAGCGCGGCGAGGAGGGCTACGTCTGATCCGGCCTCGGTCCGCCCCACCGGGCTGACGTCCACGGCCGGGCACGGGTGGTTCCGGGCTCAGCCGGCGCGTCGGGCCAGCGCGGCCAGGGCGGGCGCGACGAGCTGGACGGTCCCGTCGGCCAGCGGCTCCGGCAGCCGGTCCGGCGGGAACCAGCCCAGCGCCTCCGACTCGTCGCTGACCCGCTCGACGGCCCCGGCGGGGGCGAGCACGGCGAACCGCACGTCGTAGTGCAGCGAGCCACCCTGGCAGGCCACCGGGTGGATGTCCACGTCGATCGGGACGGGGTCGACCACCAGGCCGTCGATGCCGGACTCCTCGGTCGCCTCGCGCAGCGCGGCGGCGGCGAGGGTCGGGTCGCCGGGCTCACAGTGCCCGCCGAGCTGCACCCACTTGCGGAACTTGCCGTGCAGGCAGAGCAGCACCCGCTCGCCGGTGGCGTCGAGCACCAGGGCGCTCGCGGTGACATGGCCGGCCCGGTGACTCCGGCTCATCGCCACCGGACCGGCGGCCAGCAGGCGCAGGGTCCGGTCCCGTGCCGCGGCCGCCGCCGGGCTGGTGGGCGCCCAGCCGGTCAGCACGGTGGTGGTGTCGGCGTACAGGTCCGCGAGGTCGGGCGTCGGGCGGGTGGTCGAGGCGTCGGGCACCTGGCCACTCTACGAGCGTCGCCTCCGTACCCTGGCCCGGTGACCCTGCGACTCGTCGAGTTCGTCGTGGCCGGCAACGAGGCCAGTGACCTGCTGCCGGTGCGTTCGCCGGCGCTGCTGCGGGCGTACGGTGCCCGCCGCGGTTTCTGGACGGTGCTGGACGAGGGCCCGGTGGAACGCTGCCTCGCGCTGCTGCTGGAACGCGAGGACGGCGAGTGGGTGGCCCAGCACGTGGCCGCCGACGCCGGCGTGGAGAACGGCCGGACCGAGGACGGCGAGGCGCTCGCCCACCACGACGGCTGGGTGTACGTCTTCGGCTCGCACTTCGGCTCGAAGGCCGGCCCGCTGCGCCCCCGGCGGGCGTTCGTGGCGCGGTTCCGGGAGGACGACGCGGCGACCGGGACCCTTCCGGTGCACGTGGTGCGCAACCGGTTCCGGCTGCACCGGGCGGTGAACGACGCACTCGTCGCCGCACCGCTGGCCCCGCTGCCGCCCGGTGACCGGGTCCGGCGCCGGTTCATCGTCGAGACGCTGGCCCGGGGCACCGCGCGGGCGAAGAGTTGGGTGAGCCGGCTCGCCGAGGACGACCTGCCGCTCAACGTCGAGGCGGCCGCGTTCACCCCGGCCGGGACGGTGCTGCTCGGGCTCCGGTTCCCGGTGACCGCCGAGGGGGAGCCGATCCTGGTCGAGCTGGCCGGGGTCACGGAGATGTTCGCCGCTGAGCCGGGTTGGCCCCGGGCGGTCGGCGCGTACGCGTTGGCCGGGGTGACCCCGCCGGGCGCGCTGGGCGGCTTCCGGGCGATCGCCCCCACCCCCGACGGCGGGTACGCGGCGGTCGTGGGGTCGATCGACGCGCTGGGGAAGGGCTCGGTGCTGCTGGACGACCATCCGGAGGGCGGGGGGATGACCTCGCGACACGTCCGGTTCCGGCTGGACGTCGGGCCGGACGCTCGGGTGGCGGGGAAGGTGGTCGCCGAGCTGGCCCCCTTCCATCATGTGGAGGGGCTGGCCGAGCTGGAGGGGCGCTGCTTCTACGTCACCGACGAGGACCATCGGGTCGCGCTGTGGGTGGGGTGACACGGGGCGGGCCGGTGGGCGACCGGGTGACACCTCTGCGGAGCATGGGCCGCAGACCCTCGTGGTGCCGCCCGGTCGCCGTCTTCCCCCGGCCCCCGGTCCCCCGCGTGCCGGTGGCGTCGTGGACGCCCGGCCCCGATGGGCAAGGGAAGCATGCCCAAACGCCCCCGTCGCCGTCGAGGTTTTTCAGCCCACGCTTAAAGATGGAGATAAGTGCCGGCGGGTACAGTGCAGATGGTCGGTGGGTACGCCCTCTGCCCACCTCCGGGAGAGCGCTCCATGCTGAAGATCCTTTTCTCGCCTGAGGACATCCTGCGGACCAGGATGGCCCCCGCCCCGGACCCGGTCTGGGAACTGGTCCTCAGCCTGCACCTGCTGCAGGGCCGCAGCCTTGATCCGCTGCTGGACACCTGGCGCCGCACGGTGACCCGCAGCCTGCGCCGGGACAGCGAATCCGACCGGCTCCGGCTGCTCTTCGCGCTGAACCCGCCCCGGGGCTACTTCCCGGACTTCCTCACGCCGTACCAGAGCATGACGGGCTTCGAGGCGGGGCTGGAGGCCGTCCGCAGCACACCGATCACGCTGCTCCGCCGGGACCTGACCGTGCTGGCCGGCGACAACGCGCTGCCAACCTCGGCGTCCGCGCTGGCCCGGGGGGAGCCGGACACGCTGCGCCATCTCACCGACTCCATGGCCCAGTACCAGACCGTGGCGATCACCCCGTACTGGCCGCGCATCCAGGCCGCCGTCAAGGCGGACCGGGCCCGGCGGGCCCGTGCGCTGCTCGACGGTGGAGTGGAGGCGCTGCTGGAGAGCCTCCGCCCGGCGATGCGGTGGAACGCCGGGGTGCTCGAGGTCCTCGAGTACCCGGACACCCGGGAGCTGCACCTGGACGGCCGGGGCCTGCTGCTGGTGCCGTCGTTCTTCTGCGCCCGCACGCCGGTCGCGCTGCTCGACCCGGCCCTCCCTCCGGTGCTGGTCTACCCGGTCGACCGCCTCGGCGGCCTCGCTTCCGAACCGGGCCCGGGTGCCGGCCCGGCGACCGACGGCAACCGGGAGGCGCTCGCCGCCCTGCTCGGCCGGACCCGGGCCGCCGTCCTGGAGGCCACCGACGACGGCTGCACCACCGGCGAGGTGGCCCGCCGGCTGGACATCTCCCCGGCGGCGGCCAGTCAGCACACCGCGGTGCTGCGCAACGCCGGACTGCTGGTCAGCCAGCGGGACCGCAACAGGGTGCTGCACACGCTGACCCCACTCGGCCGCGCCATCCTCGACGCCTGACCCCCACACCCCGCGAGGCCCCCGCAGATTCACGGAAAGAGTGGCTGTTCCACGCGGAACAGCCACTCATTCCGTGAAAGTGTCGCCACGCCGAAGGGCCGACCGGGACGGGTCAGATGGCCAGGGCGGCGCTGGCGGTGCTGCCCGCCGGCGGCGGGAGCAGGGCTGACGGAACACCCTCCGCCGCCAGCGCGGTCCGCAGGCGTTGCAGGTCGGCGCCGAAGCGCACCAGGTCCGCCTGGTCGACCGGCGCCGGCGGTGCCCCGAGGACCAGTCCGCTGGCCTGCTCCGACCAGCCGGGGATCGTCGCGACCATGCCGGCGCGTACCTCGTCGTCGGTGACGTGGGTGAAGAACGTGCCGGGCGCGACCAGCGCGGCGACGACGG
>JBARAE010000696.1:0-2482 GCA_049791715.1 Micromonospora sp. | reverse complement strand
ACATATCGGTATCAGGACCTGGTGACACTCCGCCCTCTGTAGCACCGGCCCGACGCTTGGCCAAGGTCGACGAGCTAATCCGAACCCGCAGCGACGGATGGAAGGAACTCACCGGCCTCGACCGTCGCCCGTCCGTGTAACGCGGAACGCTCGATCCAGTCCACGGCAGCACGTCCGCGGTCACCGCCGCTGTCGCATGGCAGAATGCCCCCAAACCTGGAGCAGAGCTGGCAGAACGGGCGAGCCGATGACGACGAGCAGGGCGGCCGAGCTGGTGCGTGAAGCCGGGGATCCAGAGCGGGCTACGTTCCTGGAACTCTTCTTCGACCTGGTGTTTGTCCTCGCGCTCGCTCAGCTCTCGCGCGGCCTGGCCGAGGATCTCGGGTGGAGCGGCGCCTTCCGGACGCTGGTGCTGTTGGCGGCCATGTGGTGGGTCTGGTCCAGCACCGCGTGGCTGACCGACCGGACGGACCCGCACCGACCGGTAATCCAGGCGCTGGTCATCGCGACCATGGTCGGCAGCCTGGTGATGGCGGCCGCGGTGCCCGAGGCATTCGGCGACACGGGCCTGATCTTCGCGGGCGCCTACGTCGCCGTCCAGCTCGGCCGCGGGCTCGTCCTCGTGGCCGTTCTGCGTGGCCACGAGCTGCAGCGCATCGGCGTGCGCGGGCTGTTCTGGTACGGCCTGTCGGCGCTGCCGTGGATCGCGGGGGCGCTGGTGCCCGGTACGGCGCGTGGCGCGTTGTGGGCACTCGCGGTGGTCCTTGACCACACGGCAGGCAGAATCGGCTTCCCTACCCCGGGGGCGGGCCGTACGCCCAGCCAAGACCTTGTGATCTCGGGCGAGCACCTGGCCGAGCGCTACCGGCAGTTCTTCATCATCGCGCTCGGCGAGCTGATCCTGGTTACCGGACTGGCGCTGAGCAGCAGCGGCTTCGCGCCGGGCGGGGTCGCCGCGTTCGCAGTGTCGATCGCGACCAACGTGCTGCTGTGGCGGATCTACATATACCGCGCTGGGCAAGTCCTGGCGGAAGCGATTGCCGTGTCTGCCGACCCGGTCCGCCTCGCCGGATCGGCGTCATACGCCCACCTGGCCATGGTGGCCGGCGTGGTCGCTGTCGCCGTCGGCGACGAAGTTGTCATCGCCCATCCACTCGGGCACACCCCACCGGCCTGGATCGCCGTCATCCTCGGCGGACCCGCGCTGTACCTGGCCGGGCGCGCCCGCTTCGAGTACGCGGTATTCGGCCGCGTGTCCCGGTCCCGACCGATCGGCGTCCTTGCGCTGGCCGCCCTGACACCGGCGATGCTCCCCCTGCCGCCAGTCGTGGTCGCCGCCGCTGCTGCCCTCGTCCTGACCGGGATCGCCATATCCGACGCAGCCCGCGCCCGCAGACGCCCGTCCGAGCCGCCGTCACCACCCGGCTAGCCGGAAGTGTCACCCATGTCTTGAGACTGTCTTGCTGAAGGTCTACGCCAAACTGCATCGACGGGGAAGAGGGACGGTCAATGACAAGATCACTCGGGCTCTGTCGGTCAGTCGGGGGCGGGGGCGTATCGGGGGCAGGAATGCCCGTCATCGCCCCGTTCGTTTGGCAAAGGCCCAGGTCAGGTGGGTCGGTAGTAGGCGTAACGGCAACGTCCTGTAAATCCGTCGCGAAAGCTACAGAGGTTCGAATCCTCTACCCGCCACCAGGGAACGGCAAGGCCCTTGACCTGTGGAGACTCAAGTCGGGGGCCTTTGTCGTCTCCCACCGCGGTTGGCCGTTGTGCGCGTGGCGGGGGTGGGTCGCGGGGGAGTTTGTCCATCCAGTCCCGGATCGCTCCGGGGACCTTCCCATGCCCACCCCCCGTGGCCGCGCTGTCCCATGAAGGGCGGCTGAGACCGGCCGAGTTAAGAGCACCGTACCTGCCGTCTCCGACAATCAGCAGGCCGAGCCCATCGACCCGTATGGTCGTTCCATGATCACCTGCGTCGTGCACAACACCATTGACCCCGCCAAGATCGAGGCGTTCGAGCGCTTCGCCCACGCGTGGATGCGGCTGGTGGCCAAGCACGGTGGTGTGCACCACGGTTACTTCCTGCCCGCCGAGGGGGCCAGCGACCGGGCCGAAGCGCTGTTCAGCTTCGAAAGCCTGGCCGCCTACGAGCACTACCGCGCTCGATTCGGCAGTGACCCGGAGTTCCTCGCGGCTGACCGCATTCGGGACGACTCGGGTTGTGTCCTGCGGTACGAGCGCACATTCATGCGCCCGCTTTTGCCGACTGGCTGAGCGGCGCACTCTTCTAATGGGTTCCGTCAGCCTGCTGGTGCAGGATGGCTCCGGTAGCGGCTGGCGGGTCAGCACTCCACTTGAGCTACCCCCGCTTTCATGGAGGCTTCTGATCATGGTCTGATGGCCATGGGGAGGAGTCATCTGTGGCAGCACCGAAGAAGTACCCGGACGAGCTGCGCCAGCGTGCGGTGCGGTTGTACCGGGA
>JBARAE010000695.1:0-9828 GCA_049791715.1 Micromonospora sp. | reverse complement strand
GGTCAGGTGGTGCAGCGCGGGATAGCCCAGCGGCGCCTGCTCGTCGTACCGGTCGATGAAGTCGTTGCGCAACCCGCGCGCGGGCCGCCCGGTGAACGCCCGGGTGACCACCGTACGGTCGCGGCGGGGGTCGGCGAGCGCCTCGCGATGGGTGGCGCTGGCGCCGCTCTCGTCGGCCCGCAGCAGCAGGGTCCCCACCAGCACGGCGACGGCGCCGGCGGCCAGCGCGACCCGGACGTCGTCGGGACCGCCCACCCCGCCGGCGGCGAGGACGGGCAGGCGGGTACCACCTCGAATGGCATCGATCAGTTCGGGCAGCGGTCGGGCGGGCGCCGGAGAGCCGGGCGTGAAGGTGCCGAAGTGGCCGCCGGCGTGGCCGCTCTGGGCGACCAGCCCGTCCACCCCGAGCTCCGCCGCGGCCCCGGCCTCTACCTGGTCGGTGACCGTCACCAGGACCCGGCTACCGGCCCTCCGCAGGGCCCGCACGACGTCCGCCGACGGCAGGCCGAACGTGAAGCTGACCACCGGTACGGGGTCGCTGACGAGCAGGTCGACCTTTTCCCGCCAGTGGTCGTCGTCCTCGGTCCGGCGGGCCGTGGTCAGGTCGAGCCCGTACCGGGCGCCCTCGTCGGCGATGCGGGCCGCGTAGCGGCGGAAGTCCGCCTCGTCGACGGGTACCGGGGTCGGCACGAACACGTTGACCCCGAAGGGCCGGCCCGCGGCCTTCGCCGCGGCCACCTCCTCCGTCACCGCCGTCGGCTCCTTGTAGCCGGCGGCCAGGAAGGCGAATGCGCCGCACGCGGTCACCGCGTCGGCCAGTCCGATGGTGGTCGGCCCGCCGGCCATCGGCGCCGCCACGACCGGCACGTCCACTCCGAGTAGCTCTTCCCGTTCGGTGTCCACCGACCCAGTCTGCCGTGGCCGTCGGTGTCGTGCGGTGTGGTGGCCGACACCGGGCGGCGTGGCGGACCTCCAGCGCCGGACGTCACCACCCTGACCCGGGGCGGGCTTTTCGCCCGCCCCGGTGTCGTATCCGGTGTCTCACCGTTTGGCCTGCTGCTTGGCGGCCATCGGGTCCATGCCCTTGTCGACCTTCTTCATGGCGTCGCGCAGCTGCCCCTCGGTCATCTTGGAGTTGCCCTCGATGCCCTTGTTGTGGGCCTGCTGGCGCATGTCGTGAAGTTTCTCCCGATTGCTCATGGCTACCTCCGTTGCGCTTGTTCCGGAACCCCGCGCTTACCCGCGAGGCCGGCGAAGCAACGTCGGAGCGGGCCGGATCAGCCGGTGGCGACCGAGGCCAGGTACCGTTCGGCGGCCTCCGGCGTCATGAACCAGTCCTGGAAGTCGTTCGGGTCGCTGAAGCCGTTGGCGAAGCGCCGGGCGATCGTCGGGTTCTCCGCGGCGGCCCCGAGGAGCTGCTGCACGTGCGGCGGCAACGGCTGCAGCATCGCGTTGGTCCATCCGGTGACCGCCTGCCCGGCCCCCGTCCAGAACCGCTCGAAGGTCTGCCCCATCCACTCCCGGTCGAACGGCTGGTCCCCACGCTCCAGGATGGACCGCAGGTAGGAGTACGCGCACTTGGCGGCGGTGTTGCTGCCCTGGCCGGTGATCGGATCGTTGGCCACCACCACGTCCGCCATGCCGAGGACGAGCCCGCCCGAGGGCAGCTCGGCCACCGGGTGGCGCACCGTCGGGGTGTACCGGCCGGAGAGGGTGGCCCGCCCGTCGGTCAGCTCGACGTCGACGCACCGGTCGTAGATCCACGGGGTGTAGCGGCGGATCAGGTCGAGGGTCAGCTTCAGGTGCTCGGCCGGGTCACGCCGCTCGGCCCACAGGTCCAGCGGCCCGCCGGGCACCGCCTCCCAGAACAGGATCTCGCACGGCCCCGACATGGTCAGCGCCGGGATCACGAACAGTTCACCCAGGCCCGGTACGGCGTTGAAGCTGACGTGCGGCACCGGCAGCAGGGGATCCGGGGTCATGCCGTGCACGTACGCGACGGCGAGTCCCCGCTGCGGTGCGGTGTGGACGGACCGCTGGGCGTCCCGGTCGAAGACCCCCACCAGGTCACCCTTCCCGGCGGCCACGATGGTCAGGTCGTACCGGCCGAGTCGGGTCAGCCCGTCCAGGTCGGCCGTGGTCACCCCCTGGTAGTGCACGGTCCCGCCGCGCTGCTCGAACAGCTCCAACCAGGTGGCCATCTTCAGCCGCTGGTCGGTGCTCTGCGCCGGCTCGTCCAGCGGGCAGGGGATCCGTAGCGCCCGCTCACCGGGCGGCGCGGACAGCGACACGTGCAACCCCTCGATCCGGGGTGCTCGGTCCTGCCACAGGTCGAGCCCGTACCGCCGCTCGGTCTGCAGCGCGGTGGCGAACATCGCCTGGGTGCTCATCACCCAGCCACCGCGGATCTCGTCCGGCGTGCGAGCGGACATGATGGTCACGTCGTAGCCCTCGGCGAGCAGGCTCAGCCCGAGTTGCAGTCCGGACTGCCCGGCTCCGACGATCAGGATTCTGCGCATCTGTCTCCTCCAGGTCGAGTCAGTGGGCGGCGAGCGCGCCGGCGGTGGGGCGGGGGGTGCGGGCCATCGCGTGTTCCACGACCGCGAGCAGCGCCCGGGCCACGGACTGCGGGTCGCGGGCGTCGCAGGCGATCAGCGGTACGCCGGCGGGCAGCGCGAGCGCCTCGCGGACCTCCTCCAGCGGGTGGTGCAGGACGCCGTCGAACAGGTTCACGCAGACCACGAAGGGCACGTCGCTGTCCTGCTCGAAGTAGTTGACCGCGGGGAACGACGCCGCGAGCTGCCGGGTGTCGGCCAGCACCAGCGCGCCGACCGCCCCCCGGCAGAGGTCGTCCCACATCGGCCAGAAGCGGGGCTGGCCGGGCGTACCGAAGAGGTAGAGCACCAGGTCGGTGCCGATGGTCCGGCGGCCGAAGTCCATCGCCACGGTCGTGGTGGTCTTGTCGATCCCCGGATCGAGCCGGTCCACGGTTTCGCTGGCCGTCGTCATCCAGGCTTCGGTGTTGATCGGCGGGATCTCGGAGATGGACTGGACGCACGTGGTCTTGCCGACGCCGAAGCCACCGGCGATCACGATCTTCGCCGACGTCAGCAGGGGGTTGTCAGGCAAGCTGGCGGAGGCCATCGCGGAGTCTCTCCAGGAGGCGGAAGTCGAGCGAGTGGGCGTCGTCATGGATCTGCAGGCGGTCGGTGGCGGCGAGGTCGTCGACGACCACCCGGGTAACCCCCAGCGTCATCCCGCACACCGCGGAGAGCTCGGCGACGGACCGGGCCCGGCGGGCGTGCTCGTACAGGGACCGGGCCTCGGGCAGCAGGCCCGAGGCGAAGACGGCGTCGTAGTACGGCACCGACACCAGGGTGTGCACCAGCAGCGGTTGCCGGGTGCGGGTCCGGCCCGCGGTCAGCACGTAGGGCCGTACCTTCCAGTACGTCATCGGCATGATCTGGTTCCTCGGCGACGTCAGTGCGGCTGGCTGGCGGTCAGGTGATGCAGGTCGCGGCGCGCCTGCGGGGTCAGGGCGTGCCACACCGCGGTCACGAACTGCGTCATCCGGTAGGAGACGACCCGCAGGTCGCAGCCGGGGGCGGCGGCCACCGCCAGGCCCGCGGATTCGCCCACCCGCATGAAGAGCAGGTGGCCGCGGGGCAGCCGCACCGTCAGGTACTCGGACGCGCCGAGGTCGAGCAGCGAGGCGCTGCGGTCGGCCATGCTGAGCAGGCCGGCGGTCAGTGCGGCGAGCTGGTCGCCGAGGTCGCGGGTGACGCCGCGGGAGGCGGCGAGCTGCAGGCCGTCCAGCGACACGATCAGGGCGTGCGTCACCCCGGGTACGTCGTCGGCGAACTGGCGGATCAGCCAGCCGCAGTCCGGCACCCCCTGCCCGGCGGTCGCCGTTCCGTTGCCGTTGCCGGGGTAAGCGTGGGTCATGACAGCTGTCCTTCGTCGGTGGTTGCCTGGGCGGCGCTGACTCCGGCGGCGAACGCCGCCGTCTCGTCCGGCCACGACTGGGGGGAGGACCGGTCCTCGGGCGACGCCCGGTGCCCCGCGGCGGGGGTGCTCTCCGCCCGCACACTCTCCCGGGTCCGGCGGGGCAGCCCGGCGGCCGTGGGCCCCGGGGTGTGGTCGGCCCGCGGCTCGCCGGCGGGCTGGCCGCCGATGGTGCTGAGCTGCACGGTGGGGGCGTGGCTGGTGTCGTGGGCCGGGGTCATCGGCTTACTCCAGAGGTCGGCCCGGCCGTCGTCCGGCGGGGGCGGCCACTCGCCCGGCGGCTGCGGCGTGGCGGCGCCGGTGGGGTCGAGGCCAGCCGGCGTGGTTTCGCAGAGCAGCGCGCCCGGCACGAGCACGGTCGCCGTGGTCCCGCCCGAGGGCCGGTTGGTGAGGGTGACCCGCAGCCGGTGCGCTGCGGCCAGGTGGGCCACCACGGCGAGGCCCAGGTGGGCCGCGGGGTTCATGGCGAGCGTGACGGGCTGGCCGGCGAGCAGGGCGTTGAGCGGGGGCAGGTGGTCCGGGTGGATGCCGACGCCGGCGTCCTCGATGCGGAGCAGGACGCTGCCGTCCTCGGTGACGTACGCCGACACGATCACCGACGAGGTTGGTGGGGAGAAGCGGGTGGCGTTGTCGAGCAGTTCGGTGAGCACCCGGATCACGTCGTCGGCGGCGAACTCGACCACCGCCAGGTCCACCACGTGGCCGACCCGGATCCGGGGGTAGTACTCGACGGCCGACGTGGCGGCCCGGACGACGTCGACCAGGGTCACCGTCTGCCGGTCGGCGTCCTCCACCCGGCGGCCCAACAGAACCTGGAGGTTCTCGGCGTGCCGGCGGATACGGGTGTTGGCGTGGTCGATCCGGTAGAGCCGTTCGAGGCGTTCGGGATCCTGCTCGTCGGCCTCGACGGCCTCCAGGTGGCTGCCCATCTGGTACGCCGAGGCGAGGATCCGCATCGCGAACTGTTCGCAGATCTCCGGCCACGGCCCGGCCTGTTCCTCGGGTGGCGGGGGAGCGGGTGGGGGCGCCTCCTCCGCGGCCACGGCCCACCGGGCGACCGTCGGGTCCAGCCAACGCGCCGCTCGCTGCCGCCACGTGACGCGGCGTCGATCCGCCGGTGACACTATGGACACAGCGCTGCTTTTCACGAAAATACCGACCTATCGCTAATCGTGGGCTGTGGCATGGTGCAGCAGTCAACCACCGTGTTGTGGCGATAGCAACGGCCAAGGTCAACTTAGGGCGCTTTCTCACAGCCATCCCCGCCGCCCTCGGCCGGCACCCGTCGTGGGTCCCACGGATGCTTCATCGTCGGCGACCGCCGGAACGCAACAGCCGATTTCGGTGGATGTGACGCTCACCCTCAACGGGCGACAGGCTGCGGTTGTAGCGGCATGATCATGGCGGCGACGTCGAGGAGGAGCGGAGGCAAGCAGATGACGGTGGACGTGCCGCGCGGCGGACGGGACCGGTCGACCGGCAACGACCTCGGCTGCGGGTACGCGATGATGGCCTCGGCCTGGTTCACCGCCCGCCACCCGGGCCACCACGTCAGCTTCCTCAACCGCGGGATCAGCGGCGACCGGGTCCGCGACCTGCGCGCCCGGTGGGAGCGGGACTGCCTCGATCTGGCCCCGCAGGTGGTGTCGGTGCTGATCGGCATCAACGACACCTGGCGGCGCTACACCCAGCACGACCCGACCAGCGTCGCGGAGTTCGAACGCGACTACCGGCACGTCCTGGCGGCCATCCGCCAGCGGGGGGACGCGGAGATCGTCCTCGTCGAGCCGTTCCTGATCCCGCTCGACGACGCGCAGCACGGCTGGCGGGAGGACCTCGACCCAAAGGTCGACGTGGTCCGCAGGCTGGCCGCCGACTTCGATGCGGCGCTCGTCGCGGTGGACGCGCTGTTCCAGGAAGCGGAGGTCGACGAGCGGATCTGGACGAACGACGGCGTGCACCTGACCCCGTTCGGCCATGCGCTGCTCGCCCAGCAGTGGCTGCGCGCGGTCACCCCCCGAGCGTGACGGACCCGCGTCTCCTGCTATCGAGAGTGATCACCGTTAGACTTCCCGGATGCACCGCTCCCGGGTCCACGCCCTGATCCTCGACGTGCCGCAGGAGTCCGCACCGGCCGCCGCCGACTTCTGGTCCGCCGCGCTCGGCGCCCCGGCGCGTCCCGACGCCGCCGAGCCGGAGTTCACCAACCTGCCGGACGTCGTACCCGACCTGGTCACCGCGATCCAGGCGGTGGACGACGCGCCGCGCTACCACCTCGACATCGAGACCGACGACGTCCGGGCCGAGGTGGACCGCCTGGTCGGGCTCGGCGCCACCCCGGTGTCCCGGTGGCAGGAGTGCCAGGTGCTGCGCGCCCCGAGCGGCCACCTGCTCTGCGTCATCCCGGTGGCGTGCGATCCAGACCTGTTCGCCGCGACCGCCCGCCGCTGGGACTGACTCGACGCGCGGGGAAACCCGAAAGCAGATGCAGGAGGCGGCGCATGAGTGACATGGAGCCGCAGACCGCCGGCGGAAAGGTGCTCTGGCACTCCACGATGTCGCTGGACGGTTTCGTGGCGGGGCCGCATCACGAGATGGACCGGATGACCGGGATTTCGTTCCGTCCGGGCCTGGTCGGCGAGTACGTCCGGACCACGGGCGCCGTGCTGGGGGGGGCCGAGAGGGCTGGGACGGTGCCGTGAACCGCAGCCGTCCGTACGGCGGCTCCCGGGACGGACCGATCTTCGTGCTCACCCACCACCCGGAGGACGCCACGCCCGCCGACGGAGTCACGTTCCTGAACTGCGGCCCGGCCGAGGCGGTACGGATCGGGCTGGAGGCGGCCGGCGGCAGGAACTTCGAGGTGTTCTCGCCGACCATCGGCCGTCAGCTTCTCGAACTGGGACTGATCGACGAGATCGACCTCCACATCGCACCGATCCTGCTCGGCGACGGCATCCGGCTGTACGACAACCCCGGCGGCGCGCCGATCCGTCTGCACCGGGTCGGCGACGGCGACGCGACGGCGGTCGTGAACGTGCGGTACCGACCGACGACGACGGCGAAGACCGCGCCCGGGAGCTGACTCAGGGGTCAGGCGGGATCGGCGAGCTCCAGTTGGACCGTGGCGATCTCCCACGGCCGCAGCGCCAACCGGACCTGGCCGTCCCCCTCGACCGGGAGTGGCTCCCCGGGCCGGCCGCGCAGATCGGCCCGCCACGCCCCCCGTACGTCGCGTCCCGCCCCGATCACCGCCCCGGTGGGCGTGGGCGTCTGCGCCACCATCCGCAGCTCGACCCGGCCGTCCCGATCCCGGACGCTGGTCACCGCGACGCCGTCCCCGGTGACTGTCAGCCCGGTCACCGGCGCGGGCAGCGCGGCGGGGGGCTCGGCGGTGCCGGGGAACGCGAGCAGCTCGTGCCGGTACGCCTCCGCCGCCGCGAGCACCCCGGCCGAGTGCCAGTCACCACGGAACGGCAGCACCGCCAGCTCGACGCTGCGCGCCCCCCGGCACTGCGCCTCCGGGGTGGGCAGCTGCGGGCCGGCGGGCTCGTCGCGCAGGGCGTGCCGGTTGCGCGACAGCATCCCGATGGAGCGCAGCACGGTGACGGCCAGCTCCCGGCCGGAGTCGGTCAGCTCGTACTCCGTGGGCTGGGTCAGCAGGACGGCCAGCGAGCCGCCGACGCCGCCCGCGGCGACGAACCCGGACGCCGGGAACGTCGGCAGCGGGACCTCCCCGCCACCGCCCTCCGCGGTCAACCCGCGTTCGACGACCGCGAACTGGCCCTCGGCGTACGACGACGAGGCCGGTGCGGGCAGCGGCAGGTGCAGCCGTACCCGGTGGTCGTCGCAGCGGTTGTCGAAGTCGAGTCGCAGCCGGGCGAAGCGCTCACCCGTGCGCAGTTCGACGCGGGTGGTCACCGTGATCGTCTCCCGGTCCACCCGGCGGGAACCGGCGTCCACGTCGGCGCCGACCGGCCAGCGGTACTCGCGCACCACGTCGAGGACCCCGACCGCCGGCCCGGCGTGCACCACGTCGGTCCGCACCGCGCGGGGCTTGTCGACCACCTCGTCGGCGGCCGGCGGGGCGTAGTTGTAGCTGTCGCCCACGTCACCGCCGTCGACGATCCGCCCGATCCCGTCCACGCTCAATCCGTCCGGTGTGGACAGCCGCAGGGTGCCGTCCTCGGCGACCTCGACGCGCAGGAGGCCGTTGTCGACCACCCGGCCGGCCACGGTCACCGACGCGGGCGGCAGGGCCCCGCCCTCCGGCAGCGGCACCGGGCGTACGGCGGCGTGGCCGAGCGCGGGCACGTCCACCAGGGCGGCGACGGTGACCCGCGGCGCGGCGACGATCCGCACCCGCCACCGGTCCCGGTCGCCCGCGGCGGCGAGCGCCAACCGCACGTCCTCCACGTCGAAGTCCGGGTCGCCGTGCCGCGCCACCTGGAAGGTGAGCGTGCCGTCGTCCGGCGACACCGACCAGGCCGTGACCTCCTGCCCGTACAGCTCGCGCCCGTGCACCCGGGTGAGGATCGCCGGCAGGTCGGCGGCCGGCACCTGGTCGTCGGCGAGCAGCGTCCGGGCCGCGTCGAGGACCTGGGCGGGCGCGACCCTCCCGTCGGCGCCGGCGAGACCGACCGGCCCGTCCGCCGGCGCCTCGACGTTCAGGCGGACCAGGGCGGTCCGGGCCGCCGGAGTCGGGTTGAACAGCAGGTACCCGTCGCGCGGCACCCCGACGGCGAGCCGGGCGCCCACCAGGTCGCACACCGCCCGGCCGAGCTGGTCCGCCTCGGCCAGCCGGGCGGCCACCTGCTCGGCCGTCTCGTCGCAGCCGCACCCGGTCACCGAGTCGTGGCAGCTCGCATCGATCAGCCGGGCCCAGGCCATGTCCAGGAAGCGCTGCACGGACGGGTCGCCGTGGAGCGCGGCGATCGGTTCGGCGTACCGCTCGACCCGCCGCTCCGCGCGCCCCATCGCCTGCTTCAGGTGCGCGCGTACGGAGATCACGCCGGGCAGGATGTTGGCCCGGGCGTGCGAGCGCAGCTCTCCCTCGACGGTGGGCAGCCCGTCCACGGTGGTCGGCTGGGCGGCGAAATACTCGGCGAGGGTGCCGAGCCGCAGCTGCACGCCGTCGACCTCGGCCGCCGCCAGGAGATCCGGCGCGTCCGGCGCCGGGGCGGCGTGGTCGGTGCCGTACATCGCCAGGACGGGGGCGTCCTCATCGGCGAACCGCCAGCCGCCCAGCCGGGCAGCCAGGTCCTCCGCGCGGCGGGTGACCAGGCGTCGGTCGTCCATCAGACCGGCGGCGTTGCCGTAGCCGCCGGGCAGGTACTCGGTGCGGATGGTGCTGCCGTCCGGGGCCTGCCAGGCGAAGGCGTGCGTCCGGACCCGGTCGGGCACGCCGCGGAACACGCAGGCGTGCGCCAGTCCGGCGCGGATGAGGATCTGCGGCATCTGCGCGATGTGGCCGAACATGTCAGGCAGGTAGCCGACGGGCATCGCCCCGCCGAGCTCCGCGCTGCGGGCCAGCCCGCGCTCCAGGTTGCGGACGATGTTCTCCCCGGAGCAGAGGAACTCGTCGAGCAGGATCTGCCACGGCCCGACGGCCAGCCGCCCGGCGCGAACGAGCCCCACGACCTGCTCCCGCCGCTCGGGCCGGACCTCCAGGTAGTCGTCGACCGCGGCGAGCTGACCGTCCAGCGTGAACCGCTGCCGCTCGTCTCGGGCCATCCGGTCGAACACATCGTCGAGCAGGGCCACCAGCCGCAGCCGGAACCGCTGGAACGGCTCGTACCACTCGCGGTCCCAGTGGGTGTGCGG
>JBARAE010000694.1:0-3028 GCA_049791715.1 Micromonospora sp. | reverse complement strand
GACCGCGGTGACCGCCACCGGGAGCAGCCGGCGGGCCAGCCGGCTGACCGGCACGGCGTCCGCGACCGGCAGCCGCAGCGTGAGGAAGGTCGCACCCTGCGCCGCGACCAGCGCCAGCGTGGCCAGCGCGGCGGCGGCCACGAACGGGGTGAAGAGGTGGGTCAGTCCGGCGACGTGCCCGTCCGCCCCCAGCGGTACGCCCTGGAGCAGGCCCGCGAGCAGGCCGCCCCAGCCCAGCGAGGCGAGCGCGCTGCCCGCGACGATCACCCGGTCCCAGCCGGCCCGGGCGCGCCCACCGTGCGGCCGACTGCGCAGCTGGACGCCGGCGGTCACCAGGATCACCCCGGCCAGCGCGCCGACGACGGCGGGGTAGAACCCGGAGAGCAGTTCCCCCTCCAGGGTGGGGAAGGCGCCGAAGAGGATGCCGACGGCGGCGATCAGCCAGACCTCGTTGCCGAGGAAGAACGGCCCCACGGCGTTGAGCGCGGCGCGCCGGGCGGTCGGCGACGTGCCGCCGCGGGCCAGCAGGAGGCCGACGCCGTAGTCGTAGCCGCCGAGCACGAGGTAGGCGGCGAAGAAGAGGCCGAGCAGGGCGTACCAGGTCAGTTCCACGACATCTCCTCAGGCGAGCACGGATGCGGGATGGCTGTCGGTGTCCGGCGCGGGCGGCCGGCCCAGGGCCGGGTCCGTCGCGCCGCGGGCGGCGTGCCGGGCGAGCAGGACCCAGTTGGTGACGGCGAGCGTGCCGAGCAGCAGGGTGAAGCCGATCAGCGAGGTGAGCATCACTCCCGCGCCGACCGGGGAGACCGCCTGCCCGGTGGGGAGCAGCCCGTACGCGACCCAGGGCTGGCGGCCCACCTCGCGGGCGATCCAGCCGAGGATCACCGCGACGAAGGGCAGCGGCAGGGCGAACAGGATCAGCCAGAGCGGGAAGCGCAGCCGGATGAGCCGGTCCCGCCAGAGCAGCGGCACCAGCAGCGTGCCGAGGAAGAGCGTGAAGCCGATCAGGATCATGAAGCCGAGCCCGACGTTGGCGAGCGCGGGCGGGGTGTAGTCGCCGGGGCCGAACCGTGCCGTCCACTCGGCGACCAGCGCGTCCCGGTCGGGGCCGCCGCCGAACTTGGTCGGCTGCACCCGCCCGACCGGGCCGAACTGGGCGAAGCCGAAGCCCACCAGGAAGACCACCGAGATTGCGGCGGTGACGACGCCGAGCCGCAGCGAGGTCCGGAACAGGTGGAAGTCGGGGGTGCGCCCGATCAGGTGCCAGGCGCTGACGGCGGCCATCACCATCCCGCCGGTGACCAGGCTCGCCGCGATCACATGCGCGAACGCGAAGCCCAGGGTCGGGTTGGTGAGCAGCGCGCCGAAGTCGGTGAGGTGGGCGACGCCGTCGCGTACCTCGTAGCCGACGGGGTGCTGGAGCCAGGAGTTCGCCACCATGATCCAGAAGGCGGAGGCGTACGCGGTGAGCGCGACACCCCAGAGCAGCGCCAGGTGGACACCCCGCCGCAGCCGGTGCCAGCCGAAGATCCACATGCCCAGGAACGTGGACTCCAGGAAGAACGCGATCAGGGTCTCCATCGCGAGCGGTGCGCCGAACACGTTGCCGACGTATCGGGACAGGCCGCTCCAGTTCAGCCCGAACTGGAACTCCATCACGATGCCGGTGGCGATCCCGAGCACGTAGTTGATCACGTAGAGCTGGCCCCAGAAGCGGGTCAGCCGCTCGTATACCGGTTTGCCGGTGACGAACCCGGCGGTCTGCAGCCCGACCAGCAGTGTGACCAGGCCGAGGGTGACCACCACGAAGAGGAAATGGATGGAGGTGGTGGCGGCGAACTGCAGACGGGCGAGGAGCAGGGTGTCCATGGCCGCTCTCCAAGGGTTGACTCACTTGTCGTAGCGAGACTACACGTAGATTGCCTACACATGGATGCCCGGCGAGGCCTGAGCCGGGGACCGGCAGATCAGCTCAGGAAGAGGGAGATCGGCAGGACGGCCAGGGTGGTCGCCACGGTCAGCGCGGCGGTGCCGAGCAGGCGGGGCGGGCGGTCGGCGACCAGCAGCCGCTGCACCCGGACGTCCAGGTCACGGTCCCCCATGCCCAGCGCACCGGCCGGGGTGATCCGGTGACCGGCTGCGGCGAACCGGCGCAGCGCCCCGGCGAGGGGCTCCTCGGCGTGCAGCTCGCGGGCCTTGTCGTCGGCCCGCATCTCGACCAGCAGGGCCACCCGCTCGTGCGCGGCCCGGACCCAGCGGAACCAGGGCAGCGCCCGGCACAGCGCGGTGAACGGCAGCAGCACCAGGTCGTGCCGCTCCTGGGCGTGCGCCCGTTCGTGGGTGAGTACCGCCTCCAGCTCGGCGCGGTCCAGCAGGCTCAGCGTTCCCGCGCTGACCACCACCCGGGGCTTCACCCCGGGCAGGCAGTACGCGGCCGCGCTCGGATGGTCGAGCACCAGGGCGCCGGGCACCGTCGGGTCCCGACGAGCCACCAGGCTGAGCAGCTCCCGGTGCCGGCGCTGCGCGCGTACCGTGCCGTGGATGCTGCGTACGGTCGTGGTGAGCAGCACCGCGCCGATGCCGAAGCCCACCCCGACCAGGCCGAGGTGCGCCGCGCCCAGCCCGGCCGGCAGGGTGCCGTGGGCCAGGTCGGTGCCGAGGGCGAGCAGGGCGCTCCCGGTCGGCAGGTCGTACGCGGCCAGGCCGAGCGCCATCGGCAGGCCCATCGCGGAGAGGCCGAGCGCCAGCCCGACGGCCTGCCAGCAGACGATCGCGACCCGGGGGGCGCGCCAGGTCCAGGTGGAGGTGGCGAGGACCTGCGCGGTCAGCCAGCAGGCCAGGATGGTCGCGGCGAAATGCACGGCGTACGCCACGGCGGCCGCCCTACCGTTCCGTCGCCTCGTCGGCCAGCGCCGCTCGCCCGGCCCGTGGGTCATCGACCCGGTCGGTCAGTCCCGCCTCGCGGTCGGCCGGCCCGGTCAGCCCGGCCTCGGCGCTCAGCGCGGCCCGGAGCACCTCGGCCTCGGTG
>JBARAE010000693.1:0-1656 GCA_049791715.1 Micromonospora sp. | reverse complement strand
GCCCAGAGCGCCTGCCGCCGGGTCAGCCCGAAGCAGGCGAAGGCGTCCGCGGTGGCCAGGGCCTCCAGCTGCGCGGCGGTGAGGCCGACCCGCCGGGCCAGGTCCGGCATGTCCCGGTACGGTCCGTGCGCCGTCCGCTCCGTCTCGATCCGCTCGGCCACGTCCTCGCCGAGGGTCCGTACGCTGCCCAGCCCGAGCCGGACCGCCGGCCCGCCCATCCCCCAGGAGTGCGGCGGCTCCCCCGGCGCGCTCCCCCACCGGGTCTGGTGCGTCGACTCCAGCACCGCCTTGGCGCCGCTGGCGTTGATGTCCGGCCGGCGTACCTCCACGCCGTGCCGGCGGGCGTCGTCGACCAGGGTCTGCGGTGAGTAGAAGCCCATCGGCTGGGCGTTGAGCAGCGCGGCCAGGAACGGGGCCGGGTGGTACCGCTTGAGCCAGGAGCTGGCGTACACCAGGTAGGCGAAGCTCATCGCGTGGCTCTCCGGGAAGCCGTAGCTGGCGAACGCGGTGAGCTTGCGATAAACGTCGTCGGCCAGCTCACCGGTGATGCCCCGCTCGGCCATCCCGGCGTAGAGCCGGTCGGCGATCTGCGCCATCCGCTCCACCGAGCGCTTCGCCCCCATCGCCCGGCGCAACTGGTCCGCCCCGGCGGCGTCGAAGCCGGCCAGGTCGATCGCGAGCTGCATCAACTGCTCCTGGAACAGCGGCACGCCCAGGGTCTTCTCCAGCGCGTTGCGCATCAGCGGATGCGCGAACGTCACCGGCTCCTGGCCGTTCTTGCGCCGGATGTACGGGTGCACCGAGCCGCCCTGGATCGGGCCGGGCCGGATCAGCGCCACCTCCACCACCAGGTCGTAGAAGCAGCGGGGCTTCAGCCTCGGCAGGGTGGCCATCTGGGCGCGGCTCTCCACCTGGAACACCCCGACCGAGTCCGCGCGGCAGAGCATGTCGTAGACCTCGAGGTCGTCCAGGGTCATGTCGCCCAGGTCCAGGCTCATCCCGATCATGTCGTAGCCGTAGTGCAGCGCGGAGAGCATGCCGAGGCCGAGCAGATCGAACTTGACCAGGCCGACGGCCGCGCAGTCGTCCTTGTCCCACTGGAGCACGCTGCGCCCCGGCATCCGGCCCCACTCCACCGGGCAGACCTCGATCACCGGGCGGTCGCAGATCACCATGCCGCCGGAGTGGATGCCCAGGTGCCGGGGAAACGTCTGCAACTCGTTGGCGTACGCGACCACCTGCTCGGGGATGTCCGCCACGTCGACCGAGGCGACCGAGCCCCAGCGGTCGATCTGCTTGCTCCAGGCGTCCTGCTGGCCGGGCGAGAAGCCGAACGCCTTGGCCACGTCCCGCACCGCCGACCGCGGCCGGTAGGAGATGACGTTGGCCACCTGGGCGGTGTGCTCCCGGCCGTACCGGGCGTAGACGTGCTGGATCACCTCCTCCCGGCGGTCGGACTCGATGTCCACGTCGATGTCGGGCGGCCCGTCCCGTTCCGGGGCGAGGAAGCGTTCGAAGAGCAGCCGGTGCCGGACCGCGTCCACGTTGGTGATCCGCAGCGCGTAGCAGACCGCCGAGTTGGCCGCCGAGCCCCGGCCCTGGCAGTAGATGTCCTGCTCACGGCAGAACGCGACGATGTCGTAGACCACCAGGAAG
>JBARAE010000692.1:0-9989 GCA_049791715.1 Micromonospora sp. | reverse complement strand
CGGGACCCGCCTCCGTGACGGCGACCGACTCGAGGACCGCCTCGGTCGGGGTGCCGTCCGGCGTCGTGGGGCCGGTCGCGGCCGGCGTGGTGGTGGCCGGGGCCTCCGGGGCCTCGGCGGGCGGGGTGGCCGCAGCGGGCTCGTTCGCCCCCTGTGCCGCGGCGGTGGCCTCGGCGAGCCGCGCGTTCTCGCGGCGGAACGTCTCGTAGATCTGGGTCAGGGACTGCTTCTGCGCCATGGTCAGCTCGGGGTCGACGGCGATCGCCGCGAGTACGCCCTGGCCTTCCTTGTCGTCGAGCAGTCCGGCCCGCAGGTACATCGCCGGGGTGGAGACCCGTAGCGCGCTGGCCAGCTGCTGGAGCACCTCGGCGCTCGGCTTGCGCAGGCCGCGCTCGATCTGGCTGAGATACGGGTTGCTGACGCCCGCCTGCTCGGCGAGCTGCCGCAGCGAGATCTTCGCGTTGCGGCGCAGGTCGCGAATGAACCCGCCGACGTCGGGAAGGTCCTTGCTGGTGGCCATGACCCGACGCTAACTCCTGCCTGCTAACTCTTGCAAGCAAAACGCTAGCCGGAGTTAGCAAGGTCTCAGATAGCCTGTTGCGCGCCCGCTGTCCGCTACGTACCGTCCGGGGGTGACCAAGATCGAAGTGAACGGCACCGTGCTCGCGTACGACGAGGCCGGCGACGGCTCCCCCGTGGTGCTGCTGCACGCCGTCATCGCCGACCGCCGGATGTGGCGCGAGCAGGTGGGCGCGCTCGCCGCCCGGCACCGCGTCATCGCCGTCGACCTGCGGGGCTACGGTGACTCCGAGGTGCCGCCGGCCCCCTTCGCCCACCACGACGACGTGGTCGGGCTGCTGGACGGCCTCGGCATCGCGCGGGCCGCGCTGGTCGGCTGTTCGTTCGGTGGCCGGGTGGCGGTGGACACCGCGCTGGCGTACCCGGACCGGATCTCCGCGCTGGCCCTCTTCGGCGCCCCGGTCTCCGGCAACGAGTGGTCCGCGGAGACCGAACAGCTCTGGGACGACCTGGTCGGCGAGGTGGACCCGGAGGACTTCGACGCCGCCGCGGCCGGCGAGGTGCGGTTCTGGGTGGTCGGCCCGGGCCGCCGCCCCGAGGACGTGGACCCGGAGCTGGTCCGGTTCGCCGAGGAGATGGACCGGCGTGCGCTCGCCGCAGAGCAGGCGCTCAGCGCGATCGAGGTCGGCGAACTCGACCCGCCGGCGATCGGCCGGCTCGGCGAGCTGCGGATGCCGGTACTGGCCGGTGCCGGCGCCGCCGACCTGCCGGACATCCGCCGGCTCGCCGACCGGATCGCGGCCGAAGCCCCGCACGGCGTACGCCTCCCCGACGTGCCGGACGCCGCCCACCTGCTGCCACTGGAGCGCCCGGAACCGGTCAACGCCGCCCTGCTCGACTTCCTCCCCTGAGGACGGCCACGCCCGACGGTCGCGCGCTCCAGCCCGGAGCGCGGGGCGGCGGGAAGCTCACACGCACCGGCGCCAGGGTGTCGGCCGGCGGAGGCATGTGCCCGCGAACCGATATGACTCTGAGGCATAAATATGCCTCACAGTCATATCGCTATGCGATATCGGTCGTCACGAGGGACCGGCCCCGACCGGCCATAAGTGACCGCGTCGGACGGGAGACCAGCACCCTCGGCCCGCAGCGGCGCAGGGGCGACGCGACACTGCCACTTCACCGCGGCGCCTGCGGTGACGGCCCCAGCGCCGACCCATGGCGCCCGGGGACGTGCACCATCAGACCGCGCGGACCGCCCCGACCGGCAGGCCGCCGCCGAGCAGCGGGACCTCGGCGTACTCGGTGAGCACTGGAGCATCGACACCGAGTCGGCGCAGCCCGGAGACCAGCACCGGCATCCGCGCCCGCGCCGCACCGTCGTCGATCTTGAGCGCGACCGCGCCCACGCCCGGGACGGCGGCGGCGATGACACCCTCGGCACCCACCTTGGCCAGGACGCCCGGTACCCCGCGCATCAGCCGGGTGTCGTCCGCCTGGGTGCCACCCACCAGCTCGGGGTACGCCCGCATCGCATCGGCCACCGTCCGCTCCACCGTGCCCGGCTCCGCCGACACGAGCCGCAGGTACGCCCGAGCGAGCCCGGTCAGCGAGACGGCGAGCACCGGGGCGCCGCAGCCGTCCACCCCCACCGCCGCCGCCTCCTCGCCGGTGAACTCCTCGATCGTGGCCCGCAACCGCTGCTGCAACGGGTGCTCGGGACGCCAGTACCCGTCCAGCGGCCACCCGGCGGCGAGGCAGGTCAGCAGCATCCCGGTGTGCTTGCCGGAGCAGTTCATCTGGATCCGGGTCGGGCCACCGCCGGCCCGGAGCACCGCGTCCCGGGCGGCCTCGCCGACCGGGAAGTCGGGCGGGCAGTGCAGCGCGGACTCGTCGAGCCCGGCGTCACGGAGCAGGCCGGCGACCCGAGCCAGGTGGAACTCCTCGCCGGCGTGACTCGCCGACACCAGGGCGACGTCGGCCGGGTCGGTCAGCGGCAGCCCCGCACGGAGCATCCCGACCGCCTGCATCGGCTTGTTGGACGAACGCGGGAAGATCGGCGACTCGACATCCCCGGCCCCGGCGACCGTCGCGCCCGCACCGTCCAGCACCACCACCGAGCCGCGGTGCAGCCCCTCCACGAAGTCGGAGCGGACCACCTCGGCGAGCGGCACGCCGCCCTCGTACGTCTTCACCACGGGGTGGACGGTACCGAGCGGCGGAATGGGCCCGGAACCGGGGTGACCAGGCCCGTCGACGACCGGACGACAGGGGTGGGCGGCGGGGCCCGCCTTACAGGCCGAGCAGCTCGCGGGCCTCCGCCGTGGTCAGCGGCGGACGCTGCGCAAGCTGCGCGAACCCGACCGCGCGGGCGACCAGCTGCATGTTGGACTCGACCGGCCGCCCCTTGGCGTAGGTGACCGTGTCCTCCATGCCGACCCGCAGGTGACCACCGGTCGAGAGGGCGGCCAGCATCACCGGGATGGTGCTGCGGCCGATGCCGGTGGCGGAGAACGTGGTCCCCTCCGGCAGGTCCCGCAGCATCTGATGGGCGGCGACGAGCGTCGGCGTGGTGCCCGGCATGCCGCCCGGCACGCCCATCACGAAGTCGACGTGCACGTGCCCGCCGTGCGGCAGGCCGTACTTGCCGAGCAGGCGCTGGAGGGCGGTGAGGTGGCCGAGCTCGAAGATCTCGTACTCGGGGACGACGCCCTTCTCCTGCATCCGGGTGTGCAGGTCGACGATGAACTCCCACCGGTTCATGAAGACGTCGTCGCCGAAGTTGACGGTGCCCATGGTGCAGGAGGCCATGTCCGGCCCCGCGTCGAGGACGGCCAGCCGGGCCGCCTCCGGGTCGGTCACCGCGCCACCGGAGGAGAGCTGGACGATCAGGTCGGTGGTCTCCCGGAGCGCGGCGACGGTCTCGCGCAGCCGACCCTGGTCGAGGGTCGGCTTCGCCTCGTCGTCACGGATGTGGACGTGGATCACGGCCGCGCCGAGCGCCTCGCACTCCTTGGCGGTCAGCACCAGCTCGCCGAGGGTCACCGGCAGCGCCGGCACCTCCGCCTTGGCCGACTCCGCACCGGTGGGGGCAACCGTGATCAACGTCCCTGTCGTCATGCGGGCGATCCTAGACGCCCCGGTCAGGCCCGGTCGACAGCCCGGACTGAACGCCGCCTCAGGCCGGCTCGATCGCGGCGGCGGTCTCGCCGATCATCAGCCGAGCGTCGTCCGGGACGTTGCGCTTGACCACCGCGAGGGCGATCTGGCCCAGCTCGAAGTGGTGCACGGCGGTGCCGACGAAGCCGACCGCACGGCCGTCCAGCGTCACCGGCGTACCGGCCACCGGGGGCTGGTCGGTGGTGACGCCGTCCAGGTGCAGCAGGACGAGGCGGCGCGGCGGCTTGCCCATGTTGTGCACCCGCGCGACCGTCTCCTGCCCCCGATAGCAGCCCTTGTCCAGGTGCACGGCGGGGGCGATCAGGTCCACCTCGGCGGGGATGGTCCGGTGGTCGGTGTCCACCCCGACCCGGGCCCGCCGGGCGGCCACCCGGACCGCCTCGTACGCCCACAGTCCGGCCACCGGCACGCCGCTGCCGCGCAACTCGTCCACCACCTGGGTCATCGCGTCCCGGGGCACCAGCAGGTCCACGCCCAGCGGCACCCGCCGGGCCCAGCCGCCGACCGGCAGCGGCCGGACGTCGTACCGGACGGTCGGCCGTGGGGGGACCTCGCCGGAACGGAACTTCGGACCCGGCACCGCGACCACGTCGGGCTCGGCCAGCCCGGCGACGCCGAGCGTGTCGAGCGCGCCGGTGGCCTCCGGCCCGACCAGGGACAGGATCGCGTAGTCGGCGGTCACGTCCCGCGGCTCCACCTTGCTGAAGAACCGCATCTTCTCCAGGTACGCCAGCAGGCCGCTGGTGGCGCCGGGCTCGGTGTCCAGCCAGGTGGTCACGCCGTCCTCGGCGACCATCGCGTGCTGCTCGATGTGCCCGTGCGGGGACAGCACCAGCAGTTCGGTGCCCTGACCGGCGGTCAGCGCGGCGAGGTGCTGACTGGTGAGGGTGTGCAGCCACCCGGTCCGCTCCTCGCCCGGCACGGCGATCACGCCCCGGTGCGACCGGTCGACCAGGCCGACCCCCGTGGTCAGGGTCCGCTGCTCGCGCATCGGGTCGCCGTAGTGGGCGGCCACTCCGCTCACCCCGGCCGCCCGGTGCGCCGGCTCGGGCTGCTCCCGGGTCTCCTCGTCGATCGCCTCGGCGGCCACCGCTCCCGCGATGTCGATCATGCGCGTTCCCCGTCCTCACAATGGCCGCAGACGCCGAAGAGCGCCACGTGCCCGATGTCGACCTGAAATCCCCGCTGAGCGGCCAACTGGTCGGCGAGCGGGCGGAGCAGCTCCGGATCGATCTCGTCGATCGCGCCGCACTCCCGGCAGACCAGGTGGACGTGCTGGTGCTCGCCGGCCGCGTGGTACGTCGGCGAGCCGTGCGAGAGGTGGGTGTGGGTCACCAGGCCGAGGCGTTCCAGCAGCTCCAGCGTCCGGTAGATGGTGGTGATGTTGACCCCCGCGGCGACCTCCCGGACCGCGATGTGCACCTGCTCCGGCGTGGCGTGCCCCAGCTCCAGCACCGCCTGAAGGACCAGCTGCCGCTGCGCCGTCAGCCGGAGCCCACGGGAGCGGAGCAGTTCCGCGAGGGAGGATTCGGACACCGTCCGATCATAGTTCGGCCGCAGCGCCGAGCCGACCGACCATGGCGTACGGCACTAGGCTCGGCGGTCATGGTGGCATCGCGGATGGGCGTCCTCGGACGGGGTCTCGTACCGCCCGGGGAGCCGGTGCTGCGCGGCGACGACCTGGGCGTGCTGCGCGGCGACGGGCTCTTCGAGACCACGCACCTGCGCGACGGGCGACCGTGGCTGCTCGACGCGCACCTGGCCCGGCTGCGGACCGGCGCCGCCGCGGTGGAGCTGTCCCTGCCGCCCGCCGGCGCGCTGGTCGAGCTGCTGGACACGGTCCGGGCCGGCTGGCCGGCCGAGGTGGAGGGTGCGCTGCGGCTGGTCTGCACCCGGGGACCGGAGGCCGGCGGTTCGCCGACCGTCTACGCCACCCTCGCCGAGGTGCCGGAAGCATCCCGGCGGGCCCGCCGGGACGGCGTGACGGTGGCCACCCTCTCCCTCGGCGTGCCCGCCGAGGCCCGCCCCGGCCTGGACTGGCTGCCCGCCGGCATCAAGTCGACCTCGTACGGGGCGAGCACCGCGGCCCACCGCTGGGCGGCCCGTACCGGGGTGGACGACGTCCTCTGGGTCTCCACCGACGGCCACGTGCTGGAGGGCCCGAGCGCGAACGTGGTCTGGCTGAGCGGGTCGACCCTGTGCACGGTGCCGGCCGCCACCACCGGCATCCTGCCCGGAGTCACCGTCCGCTGGCTCTTGGAGCACGCCGGCGAGCTGGGCTTCACCGCCGAAGAACGGATGGTCGGCCCCGCCGAGCTGTGCATGGCCGGGGGCGTCTGGCTCACCTCGTCCGTCCGCGGTGCCGTCGAGGGCCACGCCCGCGACGGCACCGACCTCGCCCCTTCCCCGCACACGGGCGCCCTGCAGGCACTGCTCGGCTTCCCGGTGCCCGAAGAACCGGTGCCGGAGGTCAGCCCCCGACGCGGGTGAGCCGGGCGGAGAGGTGAGGGCTGAGGGCGTGGCCCATGGCGGCCATCTCCTGCGCGTAGAGCAGCGCACCCTCCACGATGCCGAAGAGTCGGGCGCCCGCGGTGACCTCCTTCGCCGTCGCGGTACGGACGACCGCGTCGGTGGCGAACTCGATCCGGGTGCCCTTGCGCTTGCCGATGTGCAGCTCCATCACGCCGGTCGGCGTGCTCATCAGTGCTTCCAGCTCGTCCGTGACCCGGTCGCCGTCGAACACCGGCCGCCACCAGCCGACCTCACGGCCGGCCGGGCGGACCGGCTTGCTGTGCTCGTCGAGGATCCACGCGCGTGACTCGTAGAACAGGAACGGGCGGCCGTCGTGGCTGATCCGGATCTCCTGCCCGAAGTCGAAGTCCTCGATGGTGGGGAAGCCACCCCGGCCCCGCCCGCGCCACACCCCGATGTACGGCAGCAGCCCGTCCAGGCTCGGGTGCAGCTTCGGGCCGACGCGCAGGTCGTGGCTCTCCTCGTACGGGTACGGGTCGACCGGCGGCGCGTTCAGCCACGGCGGCTGAAGCGGGTTCTCGCTCACCGGGCCACCTTCGTTCGCGACTGCGGGGCTCGCAAACCCGGCTCACTCCTCGCGCTCACCAATTTCCTCTCGACAGGCGTACGGCGACGTAGACCAGGCCACCGGCGAGCGCACCCAGGCCGGCGACCAGCAGGCTGACGAACCCGATCTCGGTAACCATCCCGGCCATCCTATGCTGGGCTCCATGGCCCGCACTCTCGTCGTCAAGGCCACCGCCGGTACGGACTCCCCGGAGCGGTGCGCCCAGGCGTTCACCGTCGCCGCCACGGCGGCGGCCGCCGGGGTCGACGTGTCGCTCTGGCTGACCGGCGAATCGACCTGGTTCGCGCTGCCCGGGCGCGCGCAGGAGTTCGACCTGCCGCACTCCGCCCCACTGGCCGAGCTGCTGCACGTGCTCCTGACCACCGGCAAGGTCACCGCGTGCACCCAGTGCGCCGCCCGCCGGGACATCGGCCCGGGGGACGTCATCCCGGGCGTACGCATCGCCGGCGCGGCGGTCTTCGTCGAGGAGTCGATGGCCGAGGGCGCGCAGGCGTTGGTCTACTGACGCCACCACGCGGCTCTCGTCCGAACTGCCCGTTACGGGCGGACTGCCGATACTGACCCGACATGTCGGGCCGCTGCCTACGATTCGGATGTGGGTGAGGCGATCGAGCAGTTCTTCGCGTCACTGCCGGCGCGCGCCCCGGCGGTGCTGCACGGGCCGGCCAGCGGCAGGCTCCAGATCGACCTGAACACCGAGGACCACACCGAGCACTGGCTGGTCGAACTGGGACCGGGCCGCGCCCGGGTGAGCCGGGAGAGCTTGCCGGCGGACGCGATCTGGAACAGCAGCGAGAACCTGTTCGAACGGCTGGTCACCGGCCGCGCCCAAGCCATCGCCGCGATGCTGCGCAACGAGACCACGTTCAGCGGCAACGTGTTGCTCTTCCTCGCCTTCCGCCGCTTCTTCCCCGAACCGCCGGGCACCGGCGACCCCTGCCAGGCGGCACGCCAACAGGCCGGACGGTCGGCATGAGAGAGCGGGTCAGCATCCTGGACGGCAACACGTTCCTGGTCAGCGACCGGCGGGGAGACATCGAGCCGTCCTTCGACTTCCCCACGGGGCTCTTCTCCTTCGACACCCGCTTTCTCTCCACCTGGCTGCTGACCCTGAACGGGGAACGGCTGCACGCCCTCTCCATCGACGACGCCCAGTCGTACCGGACCCGCTACTTCCTCGTCCCCGGCGAACCGACCCACTACCTGGACGCCAAGGTCTCGGTGATCCGCAGCCGCTCGATCGGCGGCAGCTTCGCCGAGGAGCTCACCGTGCTGAACCACTCCGGGCAGGAGGTCGAGTTCACCCTCCGGGTCGACATGGGCGCCGACTTCGCCGACCTGTTCGAGATCAAGCACCAGCGGCAGAAGAAGGGCCGGACCACCCCGACGGTCGGCGAGAACATGCTGCGGCTCACCTACCGCCGGGAGGCCTTCCACCGGGAGGTGGTGATCACCACGACCACGCCCGCACAGATCGACGAGTCCGGCATGACGTTCCGGATCCGGGTCGGCCCGCACGGCGAGTGGACCACCCGGCTGCACGTCGCGACCGTCATCTACGGGGCCCGCGGCGAGGACATCCGGGCCACCCTGCCGCTCGGCGGTCACCGGACGGCCGCCACCATCCACGCCGAACAGAACGAGCTGATCGACCGGGCACCGAAGCTCGGCTGCGACTGCCAGCCGCTCGCCGGGGCGTACCGGCGCAGCCTGAACGACCTCGCCGCCCTCCGGTACGAGTCGATCGCGCTCGGCGTACGGCTGCTCGCCGCCGGCCTGCCCTGGTTCATGACCCTCTTCGGCCGGGACAGCATCTTCACCTCGCTGCAGGTGCTGCCCTTCCTGCCCGGGCTGGTCCCACCCACCATCACGATGCTCGCCGGGCTGCAGGGCAGCCGGCTGGACGACTTCCGGGACGAGGAGCCCGGCAAGATCCTCCACGAGCTCCGGTACGGCGAGACCGCCGGCTTCGAGGAGCAGCCGCACTCCCCCTACTACGGCTCGGCGGACTCCACGCCGCTCTTCGTCATCCTGCTCGACGAGTACGAGCGGTGGACCGGGGACGCCACGCTGGTCCGGCAGCTGGAGTTCCAGGCCCGGGCGGCACTGAACTGGATCGACCGGTACGGCGACCTGCTGGGGACCGGCTACGTCTGGTACAGCACCCGCAACCCCGAGACCGGCCTGCAGAACCAGTGCTGGAAGGACTCGTGGGACTCCATCTCGTACTCCGACGGCCGGCTGCCCGGGTTTCCCCGGGCGACCTGCGAGACACAGGGGTACGCCTACGACGCCAAGCTACGCGGCGCCCGCCTGGCCCGAGAGTTCTGGAACGATCCGGCTTACGCCGACCGGCTGGAGCGCGAGGCGGCCGAGCTCAAGGAACGGTTCAACCGGGACTTCTGGATCCCGGAAAGGGAGTACTACGCGCTCGCTCTGGACGCCGAGGGGCGGCACGTCGACGCCCTCTCCTCCAATATCGGGCACCTGCTGTGGAGCGGCATCGTCGACGAGTCGCGGGCCGGTCTGATCGCCCAGCACCTGCTCGGGCCGCGGCTCTTCTCCGGCTGGGGGGTGCGTACCCTCGCCGACGACCAGGGCCGGTACAACCCGGTCGGCTACCACGTCGGAACGGTCTGGCCGTTCGACAACGCGATCATCGCCTGGGGCCTGTGGAGGTACGGCTTCCGGGAGGAGGCCAGCCGGATCTGCGAGGGCATGCTCGGCGCGTCCCGGTTCTTCGACGGGCGGCTGCCCGAGGCGTTCGCCGGGTACGAGCGCTCCCTCACCGACTACCCGGTCGAGTACCCGACCGCGTGCAGCCCGCAGGCCTGGTCCGCCGGCACCCCGCTGCTGCTGCTACGGGTGATGCTCGGTCTGGAGCCGCAGGGCGAGCACCTGATCATCGATCCCTCCGTGCCCGCGGGGATGGGCCGGGTGGAACTGCTGGACATTCCCGGCCGCTGGGGCCGCGTCGACGCCCTCGGCCGCAGCCGCGGCCCCCACGACCACCGCCACTGACCCTCCGCTCGCAGGTCAGGCGGGGCAGCGGGTGGTGGCGGTGAGGTGGAGCCGGTCGCCGGCGCGTTCGGCGAGGACGGTGGCCGAATCGCGGCGGTAGGCGTACGCCTCGGACGTGTCGAGGACGGCGGCGCCGGCCGCCACCGGCGCGAGCGCGGTGGCCAGGGGC
>JBARAE010000691.1:0-2478 GCA_049791715.1 Micromonospora sp. | reverse complement strand
CGCCAGCCGCGCCGGCGGCCGAGGGCCAGGACGGGCCGGACGGCCAGCAGAATCCCGGCCAGCAGCGCGCCGACCGTGGCCACCCAGATCGCCACGGTCCGCTGCCAGTCCAGCGGGTCGGCGGGCGTGACCGGCACCGTCATCGCACCGAGCGGCGGGTCGGACCGCGTGCCCAGCAGGGTCGTCACCGCCCGGTACGGGTTCACCACCCCGTACCCGACCTCGGCGTTGTGCCCGTCGGGCGGGTTGTCCGCGGTCCGGGTCAGCCGGTAGGCGACGTCCTTCGGGCTGAGGTCGGGGTGGGCGGCGCGGACCAGCGCGGCCACCCCGGAGACGTACGCCGCGGCGAAGCTGGTGCCGCCCTGCGGCTCGGCGAGGTACCCGGAGCCCTGCGGCGCGGGGCCGAGGATGTTCAGTCCGGGGGCGGCGACGTCGACGTAGTCGCCGGCGACCGAGCTGCCGACGTGGCCGCCCTTCTCGTCGACGCCGGCGACGGCGATCACCCCGGGATAGGCGGCCGGGTACGCCGGCTGGTCCTGCTGGTTCTCCTGCCGGTTGCCGGCCGCGGCGACCACGATCACGCCCTTGCCGAGCGCGTAGTCGACGGCGTCCTTCAGCTCGGGCCGGTCCAGGGTCACCAGGGAGAGGTTGACGACGTCGGCACCGTGGTCGACGGCCCACCGGACGGCCTGCCCGATCTGGCCGGGCAGCGCGTCGTCGGTGGTGCGCTCGGTGGTGGCGAGCACCCGCAGCGGCAGGATCCGGGCCTCCGGAGCGATGCCGGTGTACGGGGCGCCGGTGCCCTCCTGCCCGGCGATGATGCCCGCGACGATCGTGCCGTGGCCGGCCTCGTCGCACTGGCCCTGCCGCCGGGGCAGGCCGTTGAAGTCGGTGCCGGGCAGGACCCGGCCCTTGAGCAGGGGATGGGTGGCGGAGACACCGGAGTCGATGACGGCCACGGTGACGCCCCGGCCCTTGGTGATCCGCCAGGCGGACGCCGGGTCGAGCCGACCCAACGCCCAGGGGACCTGGGTGGGGGCGGGACCGCCGGGCCGACCGCACTTCGGCGCCGCGGAGGCGGGTGCCGGTACCACCAGCACGGTGCCGAGCAGCGCCGCGACGGCTCCACAGAGGACGGGCCGGAACCGGTTGGCGGAACGGGCGTTCACCGTCGCCACGTCCGGCCGCAAGCTGTCGCGCACGCGGTGAGATTACCGTCGGCGCGTCCGTCGTGCGGTGACGGGAGTCCGCGACCGCCGGGCCGGGTCAGGCGTCGGCGGCGGCGTTCGTCGCCGGCTCGTCCGCGGAGTCGGTGTCCGGTCCGGCGGTGAAGAGGGCGAGCAGGGCGCCGACCTGCTGGTCGGCCTCCGCGGGGTGGCGGAAGTGGCCGCTCGGATTGACGGTGTACTCGTTGCGCCGGCCCACGCGGGTGCGGCGTAGGTAGCCCCCGGCCTCCAGGTCGGCGACGATCGCCTGGGCGGCCCGCTCGGTCACCCCGACCTCGTCGGCGACGTCGCGCAGCCGGGCGGTCGGGTTGCGGGCGATGGCGAGCAGCACGTGGCCGTGGTTGGTGAGGAACGTCCAGTTCCGGCTGCTCCCGTTCTCGCGTGCTGTCGTCGCCATGTTCGCCATCGTATGACCCGCCGTTCGGCTTTACGGCCCTGCCCTCGTCCGCCCGGTGGTCGGATCGGCCGGGGGGTCAAGGGGCGCGCAACGTATGAAATGTGTATCACGTATACCTTGACGTGCCTTCTGCTGCGTGTGACCGTGGGTGCCGCGGCCGCCTCCGTCGCCGGCCGGGTTGATCAGGCTCTCCGCGCGAGGGAAGAGGTGAGGGGATGTCCCCGACCACTCCAGAGCAGGCGCTCGCCGAGTTGCACGCCGGTAACCGGCGGTTCGTCACCGGAGTGCCTCGCCATCCCAATCAGGACGCCGGGCACCGGGCGGCGGTCGCCGACGGGCAGCACCCGTTCGCCGTGATCGTCGGCTGTTCCGATTCCCGGCTCGCCGCCGAGATCATCTTCGACCGTGGTCTCGGTGACCTCTTCGTGGTCCGGACCGCCGGGCACACGACCGGCCCGGAGGTGCTCGGCAGCGTCGAGTACGCCGTGACGGTGCTCGGCACGCCGCTGGTGGTGGTGCTCGGGCACGACTCCTGCGGTGCGGTGCAGGCCGCCCGCGAGGCGGCCACCACCGGCACCCCGCCCGCCGGTCACCTCGGCGCCGTCGTCGACGCCGTGGTGCCCAGCCTGCGTCGGGCGGCCGAACAGGGCGTCGTGGAGATCAACGACATCGTCGACATCCACATCGCCCACACCGTGGAAGCCCTGCTGGCCAACTCGGACGTGCTCGCCGAGCAGGTGACCGCCGGGCGGTGCGGGGTGGTCGGGATGTCGTACCGGCTCAATGCGGGCGAGGTGCGGACGGTGGCAGCCGTGCCGGCCGGCGGGCCGACGGCGACCGTGCCGGGCCCGGCGA
>JBARAE010000690.1:0-2954 GCA_049791715.1 Micromonospora sp. | reverse complement strand
GAGCTCACCTGGCCGCAGACTTGGACGTACAGCTCGGACGGGTCAGGACCTGAGCGCACTCCGATTATCCCGTCGCATGAGTTCTCCGGAGTCGTCGCGGCGTCCGGGGCGGGGGTGGAGAGCCCCGCCGAGGGGGAGGCCGTCTACGGGTTGATCCCTTTCACCCGCGATGGCGCGGCGGCCGAGTACGTCGCCCTGCCCGCGGCCGTCCTGGCGGCCAAACCCGCCAGCGTTGACCACGACCACGCCGCGGCGCTCCCATTGGCTGCGTTGAGTGCCTGGCAGGCCCTGGTGGACCACGCTGACCTGCAGGCCGGCCAGCACGTGCTGGTGCAGGGCGGCGCCGGTGGCGTGGGGAGCTACGTGGTGCAGCTCGCAGCCGGTCTCGGTGCTCGCGTGAGCGCCACGGCGGCGGCAGCCGACCTGGAATTCGTCAAGGGTCTGGGTGCCGAGCAAGTTATCGACTATGCACACGACCGCTTCGAGGATCATGTTCGCGACGTGGACGTGGTCGTTGATCTTGTCGGAGGAGCCACGCAGTCGCGGTCCTGGTCAGTCCTGAAACCGGGCGGCGTCCTGGTCAGCCTCGTCACCCCACCCGACCAGCAGGAAGCAGCCCGGCATGGCGTTCGTGGGGTGTACTTCATCGTCGAGCCCGACCAGAACGCGTTGCGTTCCATCGCCGAGCTCGTCGATAACGGCCGGTTGAGGCCGGTGCTGGACCGCGTGCTGCCCCTCACTGAGACGCGCTCAGGTTACGAGGCACTCGAGACGGCCAAACGCCGCGGTAAGATCGTCATCCACGTCGCTGACTAGTCACTGCCGTCGGTGCCGCTGTGGGCACCTGCGGCCCGCTGTTCGGTGACGGGATCCGGTCGACCCACAGGCCCGGACTACTCGCTTACTGAGGCGCTTTCGGCGAGGCTCACAGCGTCCGCTGACGTCCATGGCGTCCGGGCCGGCGGCGAGACCCGTACGCACATGTCCGGCCACAGCCGCCGCCGTTGATGTCAGCCACGGATGTCAGGCCAGGCCCTCAGGCTGTCCCCGGCGGTCCGGGGTAGCCCAGATGGCTGCCGGCGCAACCGATGCTCCCCGGCGGTTGCTTCCACTCGCCTGTGTGCCTCTTCAAGATCACCAGGCGAGGCCATCGCTAAGTCTTGTGCGACGCCATGCGACATCGTAAGGCACGGTCCGGACCCGTCGCGGCTCCTGCGGTCGCTCGCGTTGCTGTACTTCTGTGCTGTACGTCGATCACTCCGGCCGCCTGCGGCCTAAGATGTTGCCTTGCGCGTTCGCGGGGAGGCGACATGCCTAAAGACATCAATGCGGCAAGCCTGATCGCTCTGGCTGATCGCCTACGAGCCAAACCAGCGCAAAGCCATGAACGTCTCGACCTGGTCACCAGCTGCGAAGGTTTGCCGTGGCTCGGCCGTGTCCCGGCTGCCACCGAGTCGTGCATCAAGATTCTCGCCCAGACTGACCCGAAGACCCGCTCAATGCCTTGCGAGCTCGGTATCTCCTCGATGGAGGTGCCCAGTGCCCTGACCACCTTCCGCCGTTGGTGGCCAAAGGCGGTCATCGCTATGGGAGATCCCGGGCAGCCCGATCCGCGGAAACCATCAAAGCCCGGCATCGTGCAGTGGCGTTTCGACGGTGTCAACGCGTCGCCGGCGTTGAACCCCCCGAGCACCGCTGGTTCTGCCGCTATCGCAGCTCACTTTGCCGGCCTGCCGTGGGCGCCACCGCCGATGATGTATGACGCGGCCGGTCCGCTTGCAGACATTGAGGCAGAGGACCTGCTGGCCAGCATGCTTCATCCGCCGCAGATGCCGGCAGGCCGATGGGATCGCCTGCCGGGCTTGTGGGAGCGCTACATCCAGGCGTGGTGCTGCCTGGGCCTGCTGCATCATCGACCGGAGCAACCGTGGCCGACGTCGACCAGGCGACAAAGGTTGATCGAGCTGGCCTACGGTGTCGAGGACTGGATTACCGAAGCCGCGCTCTATGCGCTAATCACAGCGGCTTGGGTGGACCCCGCATGCCGCTCAGACGTCGCCGGGTTGGTCGAGACCAGATACCTGATGATGCGTGAAGCGGCCGAGACCAGACCACTCACAATTGGCGTTTCCGTCGCGCAGCTGGTTTACATAACCCCAGGCATGCCAAACGAAACCCTTAACCATGCAGTACATCTGACCGCTGCATTCCAGGAGTGGCCAGGCAATGGAAGCGTCTCGCTTGGCGGACCAACTGCGCCACCGCCGCGGCAAAGGTCGCTGTTGGACAGGCTTCGTCGTCGTTGACAGATCCTGGAACTGTTATCGCGACAGCCTCGGTTTCAGGGTGCGAAGACGACCTGCCAGGCTCCGGTGATGTTCTCGGGCACGATCTCGATGGTCACCGGGTCACCGGGTCACCGGGTCACCGGGGTGCGGGTTGAGGCCGAACTCGCGCTTCCAGCGGCCGTCCTTGTCGCCGTACATGCTGTCGGCGTTCATCGAGTAGTCCGACCACCGGCCGGTCGTGATCTCTATGCCGTTGACGCGGAGGTGGAGGAGCCCCGGGGGTCTGGGCGTCCATTTTGATGGTTTCGATGGTCTTCCAGGTCACGGTCTGTCGAACGGGGCGCGAGGGGTCAGCGGGATCGGACCGGATGATGACGAAGTCCCGGCACGGCACCTCGGTGCAGCCGGCTGGGAGCGTCAGTGGGCCGAGTGTTCCTGACGGCCGGGGCGGCAGCGGGTACTGGTCAAGCGGGGTCCGCTCGCCGATCGCGAGCCCGAATGTGCCGCTGGCCGGGACTTGCGCCTGAATTTCCCCCCCCTGGCCCAACGGGCGCGTACGAAGCCCCGGCCATCCTGGAGCCCGAGCGCCCCCGCCGGAGGCGCCGTAGCCGCAACCCCGCCCGGTGCGCCAGTTCGCCGACGCCGCCGGCGTGCGCTCCCTCACGT
>JBARAE010000689.1:0-2189 GCA_049791715.1 Micromonospora sp. | reverse complement strand
CCGCCGGCAGCCCGGCGGCGAGCAGCGAACCGAGCAGGCCGGCGAGCACGTCGCCGGTACCCCCGGTGGCCAGCACCGGGGTGCCGGTCGGGTTCACGTACGCCCGGCCGTCCGGCGTGCCGATGATCGTGCGGTCCCCCTTGAGCAGCACCACGGCGTTCATCCAGGCGGCGAGCCGCAGGGTGGCCGCCACCCGGTCCGCGCCCGGGGTCTCGCCGCAGAGCCGGGCGTACTCCCGGTCGTGCGGGGTCACCACGATCGGCGCCTCCCGATCGCGCAGCCGCTCCCCCATCTTGCCGTCGACCAGCAGGGTGAGGGCGTCCGCGTCGAGCACCACCGGTACCGGCGCGGCGAGCACCGCGCGCAGCTCGGCCGCGGACTCCTCGCCGGTGCCCAGGCCGGAACCGCAGACCCAGGCCTGCACCCGGCCGGCGTCCGCGACCCGCCCGCTGCCGATCACGGACGGGTGCTGGTGCAACACCTCCCTCCGGGCCCCGCCGGCGTAGCGGACCATTCCCGTCGGTCCGGCCAGCGCGCCGCCGACCGAGAGCACCGCCGCCCCCGGGTACGTCGCCGACCCGGTGGCCAGCCCGACCACGCCCCGGCTGTACTTCTCCGAGGCCGCGCCGAGCCGCGGCCACCAGTCCGCGATGTCGGACCACTCGGTCACCCGCAGCGCGGGCGTGCCGCGCAGCCACGGCTCCAGCCCGATGTCGACCAGCTCCACATGCCCGGCGAGGGCGGCGGCCGGTCCGACCACCAGGGCCGGCTTCAGCGCACCGAAGGTCACCGTCACGTCCGCGCGCACCCCGCTGGGCCGGCCCGACGCGGTCAGCGGCACGTGCCCGGTGTCCACCGCCACCCCACTCGGCACGTCCACCGCCACCACGGTCGCGCGGGCGCCGTCCCGCCCGCAGTGCCGGACCAGGCTCGCCGCCAACTGCTCAGCGGTCTCCCGCAAACCGCCGCTGCCGCCGATCCCGACGATGCCGTCGAGCACCAGGTCGACGGGGGCCGGGGGCCGGTCGACCAGCCGGCCGCCCGCGGCCCGCAGTGCGGCCAACCCTTCGGCGTGCGCCCGGCCGGGGGCGAGCAGCAGGGCCGACACGGCCGCCCCGCGCCGGGCCAGGCGGGCGCCGGCGTAGAGGGTGTCACCGCCGTTGTCGCCCGAGCCGACGAGCAGCAGCACCCGGGAGCCGTAGACGCCACCGCGGTCCTCGAGGAGCAGGGCGCAGCGGCGGGCCAGCCCGGCGGCGGCCCGCTGCATCAGCGTCCCGGCCGGGAGGGTGGCCATGAGGGCCGCCTCCGCCGCGCGTACGTCCGCGACCCGCCACACCGGTTTCATGCCACTCCGTCCCGTGCCCGGGCGGACCGGCCGGCCCGCCGGTCAGCTCAGCGTTCCGCGACCACCATGGCCGACGCGATGCCGCCGTCGTGCGACAACGACAGATGCCAGCGACTGATCCCCCGTTCGGTCGCCACCGCGGCGACCGTGCCGGAGACGGTCAGCCAGGGGCGGCCGTCCGGGTCCGGCACGATCTCGCAGTCGTGCCACCGCAACCCGGTCGGGGCGCCCAGCGCCTTCGCCACGGCCTCCTTCGCCGCGAAGCGGGCGGCCATCGACTCGGGCGAACGCGGGTTGCCGGACCGGGTGTACCGCTCGGCCTCGGTGAACAGCCGGTCGGCGAGCAGCGGCGTCCGCGCCAGGGCCCGGGCGAACCGGTCCACCAGCACGACGTCGATACCGACAGCCACGATCACGGATCTCACCCTACCGGCGCTCGGGGCGGCAGATTAGCCACCGGGTCCGCTGTGGGCAACGCCTGTGGACAACCTCCGCGTACGGCCACCGCCCGCTGTCCACAGGGTCGATGGTTCGCGTACGGGCTGCCTAGCGTCGGCACCGTTGTCCATCCGACCTCGGCCCCACGCCGGTGTCGGGCGCCGATCCGCCGCCGACGGAGTCGACGGTGCCGGGAGCGGGGAGACCGATGACCGAGAAGCCCTTCACGGTCCAGCCGGAACTGCTGCGCGAGGTCGCGCGGGCGCTCGGCGACGACGCGTACCGCCTGGCCCACGGGCTGGCGGGGGTTCCCGGGCTGGTGGTGTCGGCCGACGGGTGGGGCGCCGGGACTGCGCTGGCCGGGCTGGAGTCGGCGGTGCACCGCTGGTGCGGGGCCCTCGGGGCC
>JBARAE010000688.1:0-10276 GCA_049791715.1 Micromonospora sp. | reverse complement strand
GGTCAGTCCTCGGCCGGCCGGCGGGCGGCGTCGATCCGGGCCCGCGCGCCGTCCAGCCAGCGCTGGCAGATCTCGGCCAGCTTCTCACCGCGCTCCCAGAGCGCCAGCGACTCCTCCAGCGATGTGCCCCCGGCCTCCAGCCGCTCCACCACGGACGCCAGCTCGGCGCGGGCCTGCTCATAGGTGAGCTGCTCGCCCTTTGTCTCGTCAGTCATCGCCACCATCCCACCACATCCCCTACGCGCCGCCGCGGCACGCGCCGCCTGGACCGTCGTTGCGAAGCCGCAGTCAGCCGTCCACCGTCGCGGCGAGTTCGCCCTCGGCGAGGCGCACCCGCAGCGGATCACCCTTGGTCACCTCGGACGCCGCACGCACCACGTGGCCGTCGGTGCGCTGCACGATCGCGTACCCGCGGTCCAGGGTGGCGGCCGGGGAGAGGGCACGCAGCCGGGCCAGGGTGTGCCGGAGGTCGTCGGCCGCCGCGCCGAGCCGGTGGTGGAGGCAGCGCCCCGTCCGGTCCCGCAGGGCGGTCACCTCGGCCGCCCGCTGCTCGACCATCACCTGCGGACGCGCCAGCACCGGGCGGGACCGGAGCAGCTCGAGCCGGTGCGACTCCCGGTCGACCAGGTTGCGCACCGCCCGCTCCAGCCGGGACCGGGCCTGGCCGATGAGGCGTACCTCCTCGGTGAGGTCGGGCACGATCCGCTTCGCCGCGTCGGTGGGCGTCGAGGCGCGTACGTCGGCGACGTAATCCAGCAGCGGCGTGTCCGTCTCGTGGCCGATCGCGCTGACCACCGGCGTACGGCAGGCGAAGACCGCCCGGCAGAGCGCCTCGTCGGAGAAGGGGAGCAGATCCTCGATGCTGCCGCCGCCCCGGGCGATCACGATCACGTCGATGGTCGGGTCGGTGTCGAGCACCTTGAGCGCGTCGACGATCTGCAGGACCGCACTCGGCCCCTGCACCGCCACGTTGACCGTGCGGAACTCCACCGCCGGCCAGCGCCGCCGGGCGTTGGTCTGCACGTCCCGCTCGGCCGCCGAGGCCCGGCCGGTGATCAGCCCGATCCGGCCCGGCAGGAACGGCGGGCGTCGCTTGCGGGCCCGGTCGAAGAGGCCCTCGGCCGCGAGCAGCTTCTTGAGCTTCTCCAGTCGGGCCAGCAGCTCACCCAGACCCACCTGCCGGATCTCGTCCGCGCGCAGACTGAGCGTGCCCCGGGCGGCGTAGAACTCCGGCTTGGCGTGCAGCACCACCCGCGCGCCCTCGCGCAGCTCCGGGGCACCGAGGTCGAGCACGTCCCGGTTGGTGGTCACGGTCAGGCTGAGATCCGCCGACGGGTCCCGCAGGGTGAGGAACACCGTGCTGGCGCCGGGCCGCCGGCTGATCTGCGCCACCTGCCCGTCCACCCAGACCCACCCGAGCCGAGCGATCCAGGCCCCCACCTTCTGGCTGACCACCCGCACGGGCCATGGCTCTTCCGACGTGCTCCGACCGCCCTGCCCCGCCTCGCTCACCCGCCCACCCTACGGCCCACCCCCGACGACACCTGCGTCGATCATGGAGTTGGCGGCGGTGTCGATCTCCGGGAGTGCCGCCAAATCCATGATCGCCGGGTCAGGCGCCGGCGGCGAGGGCGAGGAGCCGGGACTCGGTGGGGCGGGCGCTGAGGACGCGGGGGCCCTGGTCGGTGATCGCCACGGTGTGCTCCCAGTGCGCGGCGCGGGAGCCGTCGAGGGTGCTGATCGTCCAGCCGTCGTCGGCGACCCTGAAACCGGCCGAGCCGAGGGTGAACATCGGCTCGATGGCGAAGACCAGGCCGGGCCGGAGCCGCATGCCGCGCCCGGGCCGCCCGCGCCCGGGCACCAGCGGGTCCTCGTGCATCTGCCGGCCGATACCGTGCCCGCCGACCACATGCCCGTCGTGCTCCGCGATCACTCCCAGCCCGTGCCGGTCGGCCTCCGCGCCGATCGCGTACGACACGTCGCCGAGCCGGTTCCCGGGCCGCAGCGCGGCGATGCCGGCCCAGAGCGCGTCGTACGCGGCGTCGACCAGGGTGAGCGTGCGCTCGTCGGCCTGCTCCCGCCCGCCGACCACCCAGGTGCACGCCGCGTCCGAGTGGTACCCGTCCACGATCACGCCGCAGTCCAGCGACACCAGGTCCCCGCGGCGAAGCCGGACCGACGCGGACGGGAGGGCGTGCACGATCTGGTCGTTGAGCGAGGTGCAGAGGGTCGCCGGATAGCCGTGGTGGCCGAGGAACGACGGTTCCGCCCCCCGGGCCGCGATCTCCCGGACGGCCAGCGCGTCCAGCTCGGCCGTGCTCACCCCGGGCGCGACCGCCTCGGCCAGCACCTCGTGCACCTCGGCCAGGACGGCACCCGCCCGGGCCATCAGCTCGATCTCGTCTGGGGTCTTCTGGATCACCATGGCGCGCGTCCTCTCGTACCCGAAAAGGGGGTTTTCCGGTGGCCCCGCGCGCTGCCGGTCCGCTCATTCTGCCAGCCCGTGCCCCGGCTGTGGTACGCGCAGCCGCTGCTCCCGGAAAACCAGGCACGTACGATGGACGGGTGACTCAGGCTGAGACGACTCCCCGGGCCGGCAGGCGCGTGCTCCTGGCGAAGCCCCGCGGCTACTGCGCGGGCGTGGACCGGGCGGTGCAGACCGTCGAGGAGGCGCTGAAGCTCTACGGCGCCCCGATCTACGTCCGCAAGCAGATCGTCCACAACAAGCACGTGGTGCGGACGCTGGAGGCCAAGGGCGCGATCTTCGTGGAGGAGAACGAGGAGGTGCCGGAGGGCGCCACCGTCATCTTCTCGGCGCACGGCGTCGCCCCGGAGGTCTACGAGCAGGCGAAGACGCGCTCCCTCAAGGCGATCGACGCCACCTGCCCGCTGGTCACCAAGGTGCACCAGGAGGCGAAGCGGTTCGCCGCCGAGGACTACGACATCCTGCTGATCGGCCACGAGGGGCACGAGGAGGTCATCGGCACCGCCGGTGAGGCTCCCGCGCACATCCAGCTCGTCGACGGGCCGGAGAGCGTCGACAAGGTCACCGTCCGCGACCCCGAGAAGGTCGTCTGGCTCTCCCAGACCACCCTGTCGGTAGACGAGACGCTGGAGACGGTCGCCCGGCTCAAGCAGCGGCTCCCGCTGCTCCAGTCGCCGCCCAGCGACGACATCTGCTACGCCACCTCCAACCGCCAGCACGTGGTGAAGGAGATCGCTCCCGAGTGCGACGTGGTGATCGTCGTCGGCTCGCGGAACTCCTCCAACTCGGTACGGCTGGTCGAGGTCGCGCTGGACGCCGGTGCGCGCGCCGGACACCTGGTCGACTTCGCCCACGAGATCGAGGACGCCTGGCTGGCCGGTGCCGGCACGGTCGGTGTCACCTCCGGCGCCAGCGTGCCGGACGAGCTGGTCCAGCAGGTGCTCGCCCACCTGGCCGAGCGGGGCTTCACCGACGTCGAGGAGGTCACCACCGCCAACGAGCGGCTGACCTTCTCGCTGCCGCAGGAGCTCAAGCGGGACATGAAGGCCGCCGCGGCGGCCACCCGCGGCTGAGTCGGCCCGCGGGAACGCGTCGCCCATCGGGTACGTCTGAGACGGTATGAAGACCCTTCGGATCGCCGCCTCCGCCCTGGTCGTCTGCGCGGCGCTCAGCGCCTGCGCCGGCCAGGGCGGTGCCGACGGCAACCCCAGCCCCACGGGAGCCGCCCCGGTGACCAGCCAACCGAGCCCGGAGCCGAGTGCCATGCCGACCGACCCGGTCCAGCCGGTGGACCCGATGCCGACCGTGCCGCCGAAGGGCACCGCCGGCCCGACCAAACCGCCGCCGGCCGGCGACACCACGCTGACCGGCACGGTCCAGGCCGGGGTGGAGGCCAACTGCCTGCTCCTCGACGGCAACCTGCTGATCGGCGGCCCCCGGGACGTGCTGAAGCCGGGCGTCCGGGTCACCGTCACCGGCCGTCCGCAGCCCGGGATGATGACCACCTGCCAGCAGGGCACCCCCTTCGTCGTGGAGAGCGCCCGCCCCGCCTGACGCCCGCAACGACAGGAGCCCGCCCCCGTGAACCGGGGACGGGCTCCTGCTTGTCAGCCGTTGGTCAGTTGACCGCACCGATGGAGACGTTGCCGCGGCCCACGGTCGCGCCCTGGTCGGTCACCACCAGCAGCTCACCGAAGAGCTGCCGACCCGCTGCCGGAGCGGCGCTCGCGGTGACGGAACCGGTGATGGTGCCCGTGCCGCCGTTGGCCAGGACCAGAGTGCTGGACGGCGCCGACACCGAGCCGAGAGCCGCCGAGTAGAAGACGTCCCGGTAGTTGAACTCGGTGGTGCCGGCCGGGACGGAGTACCCGTCGATCTCGACCGTGTAGACCCCCGCCTGCGGGTTCGTCAGCGAAACCGCCTCCTCCGAGTCGCCATCGGCCGAGTAACCGACCCGGGTGGTGCCCCGGAAGACGTACAGGTCCAGGTCGGCGCCGAGGTCGGTGGTGTTGCCGATCGCGACGTCGAGCCTGGTGGCGCCATCCGGCACGGTCACCTCGTAGGTGAGCGTCTCGCCGTTGGCGATGGTGGGCCGCTTGATCGCCGCGCTGCCCAGCGCGCCACCCTTACCCGACACGGTGACCGGACCGAACTGGTTGGTCAGCGTCCAGGTCACCGGGGTGGCCTCACCCGCCGTGACGGAGGGCAGGTCGACAACGGCCGGCTCCACCTTGACACCCTGAACGCGAGCGGTCAGCTGGAACGGGTTCTCCAGCGTCGGCGAGGTGCGACGCGACTCGACCTCGATCTCCCAGAGGCCCGGCATCGGGTTCGCGTAGTCCCGCTCGTTGGGCTTGCAGACCGCCGCGTCGGAGAAGTTGCTGTAGCAGCCGAGGCTGGAGGTGCTCTCCACCGGCACGCCGTACGGGTTGAAGGCGATGAACCGGGTCTGCGACCCGTCCGCCAGGCCGGAGAGGTCGACCTGGAGCGCCGAGGCACCCGCCGGAACGTTCACGAAGTACGACGTGAACAGGTTGCGGTCCACGGAACCGGAGGTGGTGAAGCCGTACCCGGGAGCGGCCGGGTTCGCACCGATGACCACGGTGTTGAGCACCTCGAAGTCGACGCCGGCTGTCGCCGGGTCGTCCACCCGCATGACGGCGCTGTGCGCGCCGTACCCGCCGTTGGTCTCGAGGCGGAGCGTGACCGGCTTGTTCAGCGGCAGCACCACGCTGTGCGGGTAGTCGCGGAACGTGCCGTCGTTGCCCAGCAGCGTCACGTCGTGCCGGATCTGCTTGTTGGGCCCGCTGGTCCGGGTGATCGTGACGGCGTACGCCTTGTCCTCGTTCGCCCGCTGACCACCCTGGCCCACCGCGCAGCGGTTGTAGACGCCGGTGCCGGTGTCGGGCGTGCTCAGGAAGCCCGACAGCGGGGTGCAGACCGGCGCCGAGACGCTGTAGCCCCGGGTCTGGATCCCGTGGCCGGCGAGCAGGTCCCAGGCGCCGACGGTGTTGAACAGGCCGTTGCCCTGACCGTGGGCGGGCACCCCGTCGATCCACTTCGCGGACGAGTAGATGGAGCGACGCAGCTCGGCGGGGGCGACCGCGAAGCCGTTCGCCTTGGCGGCCGAGAGCAGCAGCGCCGCGGCGCCGGTGGCCTGCGGCGAAGCCATCGAGGTTCCGTTCAGCATCGAGTAGCCCGGGGGCAGCTGATAGCCCGCCTCCGGCACCGGCCCGCCCGCCTGCCACAGCGGCGTGGTGGAGATCGCCGAGCCCGGAGCGGTGATGTTCGGCTTGAAACCGCCGTCCTCACGCGGCCCGCGGGAGGAGAAGTTGAACAGCTGGTACGGCGTGCGGGTGACCGAGCCGTAGTTGGCCAGCCAGGTCTCCTTGCTCACGCCGGCGGCGACGCTGACCACGCTGCTGGCCACCGACGGGTCGCCCACGGTGTTGATGCCCGGGCCGGAGTTGCCGGCCGAGATGAACAGCTGCACGCCGTAGTCGTTGATGAGCCGGTCGTAGAGCTGCGCACGGGCGTTGTTGGCGTCGTTCAGGGCGGGGAGGCCACCGATGGACATGTTCACCACGTCGACGTGCCGGTTGACCACCAGGTCCACCATGCCGTCGGTGAGCGCCGCGTAGGTGCAGCCACCGCCCCAGCTGCAGGCGCGGGCGGAGACCAGCTTCGCGCCGGGGGCGGCGCCGTCGAAGGCGGCGTCGCCGAACATGTCGTTGGCGGCGGTGATGCCGGCGACGTGCGAGCCGTGCTGCGCCTCCACGATGCCGATGTTGACGAAGTCGCTCTTCTGCCCGACGTACGAGCCGCCGTACGGGCTGAGGTCCACGTCCTCGCGGTACTCGACCACGAACGGGGTGCGCTCGGCGATCGCGGTGGCCGGGTTGTCGGTGCCGAAGTGGCCGACGTCGTAGCGCTCCTTGTAGGGGCGCATCACCGCGTCGTCGGTGAAGTCGCGGTTCTGGTTGGTGTCCACCCGGATGTCGTGGCTCTCCGGGTCGTAGAGGATGCCGAAGGTGTCGGTCTTGTCGCCGTCCTTGTTGAGGTCACCGCCGGGCTCGTCACCGCTGGTGATGCTCTCGGAGAACCGGTTGACCCGCCAGTTGCCCTCCGGCGCGGTCCAGGTGGCGCCCGCGTAGCTGAAGGTCGGCCCGGCCACCGAGGTGAGCATGGCCCGCCAGGTGCCGTCCGAGTCGAAGATCGGGTCGGTCGCCGTGAACCAGTCGACGATCTTGCGCTCGCCGGTCGAGGTGGTCTGCAGCGCCGGGTTGTCCAGGTCGACACCGGAGTCCATGATGCCGATCGTCACGCCGCGGCCGTCCCACTCGGGGTGCGCCTGCTTGAACGCGACCGCGCCGGTCTCGTTGGTCGGCATGTACGGGTTGGCGGCCGGGGTGTCGGAGCCCGGTGCCGCCGCAGCGGCGGCCTGGGTCGCGCCGTCGGCCTTGACGGAGACCGGCTCCGGCTTGGGCAGCGGAATGGACTCGTTCAGGTCGATCGCGGCCACACCCGGCAGCTTCGCCGCGCGCAGCACCGCGTCGGTGGGCACGCTCGCCCGGATGTAGCCCACGCCGTCGACCTGGCGGGCCACCGTGGCGCCGAGCTTGCGCAGTTCGGCGGCGACGCTGCCGGCCCTGCCCTTGTCCGTCGCCACGATCAGCATCACGGTCTTGTCGCCCTTGGCCCGGGCCTGGGCGAGCAGTTCGTGGTCGTGCGATCCGAGCTTGTCCGCTCGGGGGCCCTTGGGCGTGTTCGTCTGGCTCTGTGGGGCGGCGCTGGCGGTGGTGGAGCCGGCGGTCAACGCGATCGCGCCGACCGCGAGGACGGATGCGGCGAACCCGGCCGAGGCACGGCGAGTCCAGCTAGGAGGTTTGGTCACGGTCTCTTCCTCCGACGAGAGAAAGGAGCCCTGGGGGATGCAGGGCGAGTGAGAAGGATCTTCGATGATCGGCAGGCGACAGTCACTGCTGTACGGGGAGTTGTGACCTCGTTGTGTCGTGGGCCGAGCAACGTTGTAACAATGACGCGAATAGTTGCAGCGCAACAACCAATACCCAGGCATTACGGTACGTCGATCGGTTTCGGGAGCTGACCATTCGGACGATGCCTGCGACCTGTCGGGTCAATCTGACCTGTCGGTCCGAGGCTGCGACAACAGCGGCAACCGGTCCTCACCGGTCAGCTCCGGTGCCTGCGGCTGCCGGGGTGCCACCTCAACCTGGGCCGGCGTGACCAGCTCCTCGTGCGAGACGCCCAGCTCCGCCAGCTTCCGCGCGCTGACCAGCACCCGCGCCTCCAGCGAGCCGACCGCCCGGTTGTACGCCGTCACCGCACCGCCGAGGGAGGCACCCAGCTTGCCGACGTGGTCACCCAGGGTGGACAGTCGCCCGTACAGCTCGCGGGCCAGCGAGTGCACCGCCGACGCGTTGCGGGCCAGCACCTCCTGGCGCCACGAGTAGGCCACCGTGCGCAGCAGCGCCACCAGGGTGGCCGGCGTCGCCAGGACCACGTTGCGGGCGAACGCGTGCTCCAGCAGGGTGGGGTCCCGTTGCAGGGCCACGTCGAGGAACGGGTCCGCCGGGACGAAGAGCACCACGAACTCCGGGGTGGAGTCGAAGGCCGCCCAGTAGGACTTGGCGGCCAGCGCGTCGACGTGCGCCCGCAGGTGCTTCGCGTGCGCGTCCAGGTGGGTGTCCCGCCCACGCTCGTCCCGCGCCTCCATCGCCGTCAGGTACGCGTCGAAGGGCGCCTTGGCGTCGACCACCACCGACCGGCCGCCGTGCAGCCGGACCACCAGGTCGGGGCGAACCCCCTGATGGTCGGTGGCGGCCGTGACCTGCTCGTTGAAGTCGCAGTGCTCCAGCATGCCGGCCGCCTCGACGATCCGGCGGAGCTGATGCTCGCCCCACCGGCCGCGCACCTGCGGCGCGCGCAGCGCGGCGACCAACTGCTTGGTCTCGGTACGCAGCTCCCCGGAGACCGTGCTCATCGCACGGACCTGCTCCCGCAGCTCGGCGTACGCGTCGACCCGGTCGCGCTCCAGCTCGGTCACCCGCTGCTCGTACCGCCGGAGGGTGTCGTGCAGGGGCGCCACCGCCCGGGCGACCGCCTCCTGGGACTGGGCGGTGGCCTCGTAGCTGAGTGCCCGCATCGACTGCTCCAGCCGGCCCTCGCCCTCCCGGGTCGCCGTGAGGGTCGCCTCCAGCCGGGCGATCTCGGCCGCCGAGCGGGACCGGGCGGCGAGCCAGCCCACCGCGCCGCCCGCAGCGAGGCAGAGCACCACCACGGCCAGCGTCGAGAAGCTCATGGCAGTGAGCTTGCCAAACGGGTACGACGTGCGACCGGTGGGTACGTTCGAGGACATGGAAGTTGCCCTGTGGGTCGTCCTGGTTCTGATGCTCGGAGGTGCGTACGTGTTCTGGCGGTGGGGGAGCAGGTCCCGGAAGGCCACCGAGCTGGCCGACGCGCGCGCGGAGGCGCAGCGCTGGTACGAGCGCCTCGGCGGCCAGCTGATGAACCTGCACGGGGACGCCCCGGCGGTACGGCAGGCGCTCGCCGACGCGGGTGAGCGCTACAACGCCACCGGTTCGCAGCTGGAGCAGGCGCGCACCCCGCACCAGTTCGCGCTGGCCCGGGAGACCGCACTGGAGGGGTTGGCCTACATCCGGGCCGCCCGGACGGCGATGGGCATCGATCCCGGTCCCGAGCTGCCGCCGCTGGCCGCCGCCCGGGGTGCCGGCATGCTGACCAAGGAGCGCGAGGTCAACGTGCAGGGGCAGACCTTCCGGGCCGGCCCGCAGCCGGGCAACCGGACGCCGTACTACTACCCGGGCGGGAGCTGGCAGGGCCGGCCCGTCCCGGCCGGCTGGTACTCGACGCCCTGGTGGAAGACCGCGCTCGGCACCGGCGCCGGCGTGCTCGGCGGCATCCTGATCGCCGACGCGCTTTTCTCGCCGGCGTTCGCCGACCCCGGCTACGGCTACGAGGCCGGCTACCAGGAGGGCTTCAACGACGGCTTCGACGACGGCCAGGACCAGGGCGACCAGGGTGGCGACCAGGGCGGGGACTACGGCGGCGACCAGTTCGCCGGGGACCAGGGCGGCGGCGACTACGCCGGTGACTTCTCCGGCGGCGGCGACTACGGCGGCGGGGACTTCGGCGGTTTTGGCGGCGGCGACTTCGGTGGGGGCGACTTCGGCGGCGGGGACTTCGGCGGCGGCGGCGACTGGTGACCGATCGCTGAACGACACATCGGAACGGCCCCGGTCGGCGCGACCGGGGCCGTTCCCACGTCGGCGCGGATCAGCCGGTGTTGCGCATGCCGGCGGCGATGCCGTTGACCGTCGTCAGCAGCGCCCGCTCCAGGGCCGTACCGTCGTTCGGGGCGCGGCGGCCGCCCGGCGCGGTCGCCATCGCCCGGCCGGCGGCACCGGAGTCCCGGTACTGGCACAGCAGCGCCACCTGGAGGTGGTGCAGCGGCTCCAGGTAGGTGTCCCGCACCGCCAGGGTGCGCTGGAGCACCGGCGAGTTCTCCAGCAGGGCCGGCGAGGCGGTCACCGCCAGCACCTCCTGCTTGGTCAGCTCGTACTCCTGCTCGATCTTGTCGAAGATCGGGTGCAGCTTTTTCGGGACCAGGGTCTCCACGTATCGCCGGGCGATGGTCAGGTCGGTCTTGGTCAGCATCATCTCGACGTTCGACAGGAACGTGCGGAAGAAGTGCCAGTTGCGGTGCATCTCGGCGAGCACGTCCGCCAGCCCGGCGTCCCGCGCGGCGGC
>JBARAE010000687.1:0-3208 GCA_049791715.1 Micromonospora sp. | reverse complement strand
GATCGATGCGCCGACCACGCCCACCCTCCAGGCCGGCCGGCAGGTGGACGCCCAGACCGTGCCCCCGCTGCGGGTCGGTCCGCGACTGGACGCGCCGACGCTGCCCTCGATGCGCAGGAGCACCAGGGGGACCGAGCGGGACGTCGTGCCGCCCGGCTGGGGGCCGTACCCCGACGCCCAGCGGGGATGGCGGCAAGATGTCTGACCTCGAGCTCGACGGCTGAGCCGGTCACGCCGTCACCTTCGACCAGTTCGTCAACGTCTCTGCAACCGCTAGTAGGAGCCCAGTGTGGTAGGCCCTGCCCCTCAGGTCACGATCATCGTCCCGGTCTACGACGTCGCGGACTACCTGCCCGAGACGCTGGAGTCGATCGCGGCCCAGACCGTCTTCGACCAGTGCCGCGTCATCCTGGTGGACGACGGCAGCACCGATGGTTCTGAGCTGGTGGCCAAGCAGTTCGCCGCCGAGCACCCGAACGTGACCGCGATCCAGCAGGAGAACGCCGGTCCGGGCGCCGCACGCAACCGGGCGCTGGACATGGCCGACACGCCGTACGTGGCCTTCGTCGATTCTGACGACCTGCTGCCGCCGCGCGCGATCGAAGTGCTGCTCAAGGCGATCGTGACGCACGAGGCGAGCATCGCCGTCGGGAACATGGAAACCTTCCCGAAGCGGACCGCGTTCCTGTGGAAGAAGCCCTTCGGCAAGGGGGACCGCCTGCTCGAGAGCGTGGTCGACGCGCCGGATCTGGTCTTCGACGCGGGTCCGTGCCACAAGCTCTACGACCTGGCCCAGCTTCGGGCCCACGGCTTCCGGTTCCGGGAGGGGGTTCACTTCGAGGACGCGTTCCTGGCCGTCCCGATGCTGCTCAAGGCCGAGCGCATCGCACTGGTGGACCAGGTGGTCTACCAGTACCGCCGGCGGGCCACCGGGAACTCGATCATGGACAACCTGTTCATCCGGGAGCAGAACTACTGGGACCACCTGGAGCTCTGTGAGACGCTCGCCGACCTTCGTCCCGAGCTGGATGTGTTCCGCCGGGAGGTGCTGGAGCGGTTCCTCGTGCGCAGCTACCAGGGCTTCGCGATGCGTGCGCACACTCTCTTCGATGACGCGGACCTGTGGAAGATCTTCGAGAAGTGCAGCCGGATCTACCAGGACATCGACCCCTCCTTCATCGCACGCTGGACCGCCGACACCCGGCACCGGGTGCCGTACCTGGCCTTCAAGTCCTACGACTTCGACCTTTTCGCCCGCCCATGGGAGAAGATCCAGGGGGTGGCCGGCTGCGGGGGCGAGCTGTATCTGGACTACCCCGTCACTCCGGCGCTGCTCCCGCTGACCCGGGTGAGCGCGGTGTCCGTACGGCTGGAGCAGGTGCGGCTCGCGGAAGCGGGCGATGCGGTGAAGCTCTCCGGGCACGTCCAAGTCAACGGCCTGCCCATGCACAAGCCGATCCGTACGCCGCTCGGGCTACGGGTGCGCGGCAGCAATTTGACGGTGCCGGCCACCCTCGAGCGGCGCGGCGACCTGAAATCCGCCGACGACAGCCGCGAGTGGGCCGGTTTCTCCGCTGAGCTGCCCCTCGCGCAACTGCGCAATGGGCAGCACCTCCTGCGGCTCGTCTTCATGACCGAGACCGGTCAGGCGTCCCGGCAGTGCCTGGTCTCGGCGGCCTACCTGCGGGACGCCCCGATGAAGCTTGTCGGAGACACCCGCATCCTGCCCGGCTTCACCGGTCGGGAGAACGCGACGCTGCTGGTCCAGAAGGCAGCCGGTGCAGCCGGCGTCCGACGCTGGCGGCGGACGATGGTACGCAAGGACCTCCGGCACATCGCCTCCCGCGGGCCGTTCTGGAAGCAGCGACTGCTGCGGCTGTTGACCGCGCCGCTGATGACCCGGCGGGACATCTGGCTGGTCGGGGAGCGCAAGGACACGGCTCAGGACAACTCCTGGCACCTCTTCCGCTACCTGCGCAAGGTCGAGCGGCGACGCAACGTGTACTACGTGCTGACCAAGGACAGCCCGGACCGCGAGCGGCTGCGCGGGCTCGGCAACGTCGTCAACTACGACTCGTTCCGGCACAAGTTCCTCATGCTGCACGCCACCAAGCTGATCAACTCGTACGACATCGACTCGTACATGCTTCCCTCTCGGTGGGAGCGGGGTCGGTTCCTCAAGCACCTCAACTGGCGGATCGCTCCGAGCCGGATCTTCCTGCAGCACGGCGTCACGGACAAGGACGTGAGCGGGGGCCTGCATCGGGCGAAGACGTCCGTCGACCTGTTCGTCGCGGCGGCCGGCAAGGAGTCCGAATACGTCGCCGAGTACTTCGACTACGGCGCTGCCGCGCAGCGCCTGGGCTTCCCGCGTTTCGACGCGCTGGTGCCCGAGCGGGGCAACCGACGGATCCTGTTCATGCCCACCTGGCGCAGCTACCTGGTCAGTCCGTCCTACAACCCCGCACTGCCGCCGCGGTTCCCCTTTGAGACGTCCAAGTACGCGGAGTTCCTGCGGGAACTCTTTGGCAGCGAGGAGTTGAAGCAGGCCCTCCAGCGTCACGGCTACACCCTCGAGTTCCTTCCGCACTACGAGATGCGGAACGTGTCCACGAGCATGGTGCCGGCGGATCCGTGTTTCGCCGTGGTGGATCAGACGCAGCGCAGCGTCCAGGACGCGCTGCGGCAGTGCGACCTCTTCATCACGGACTACTCCTCGACCGCCTTCGACGTCGCCTATCTCGGCACGCCACTGATCTACGCCCACTTCGACGTGGAGGAGTACTTCTCCATCGGGGGTTACCGCAGAGGTTACTTCGAGCACGCCGAGCACGGGTTCGGCCCGGTCTGCGAGACCGCGGAGGAGACCGTGCGGGCGATCGTCTCGTACGTCGAGAACGGGTGCGCGCGCGAGGTGCAGTACTCGCGCCGCGTGGCCGACTTCTTCGGCGTCCAGGACCGGAACAACTGCCAGCGGGTAGCCGCCGCGATCGCGGCCCTGCCGGGGCCGCAGCGATGACCGAGGGGCAGCGGCGGGACACCGCCCGCGCCGTCGCCGAGCCGTCGGTGTTCGTCGACACGTACCGGCGGGTGCTCAGCCCGCAGGCCCGGCGCGCCATCGCCAAGCGGCTGAGCCCGCAGACCCGGCATCAGGTCAAGCAGTGGGTGGCCCAGGTGGCCGGGGGCCAGGAGACGCCGGTGCGGCGGG
>JBARAE010000686.1:0-1889 GCA_049791715.1 Micromonospora sp. | reverse complement strand
GACCCCGGCTCCGACCCGACCGCCGGCCTACCTGCCCGCGGCACAGGGCGGAGCGACGGGCGACCGGGTGACGGCGCGGGCGACCGCCCGGGTGCCCCGGTCGGCGTACGCCACACCGGCGTACCTGCCGGCGCCCGGCGGTCCCACGCCCCCCGCCGAGGTCCCCGGGGCGAGCCAGCCCCCGGACGTGCGCCCACCCGCCGCGGACGGCAGCGGCGGTGCAGGACGGACCTGGCAGGTCCTCATCGGCGGCGCCGCCGTGCTGGTGCTCCTCGCCCTCTGCGGGCTGGTCGCCGCCTCGCTGATCCGCAACCGGCCCACGACCCCGCAGGCCGCCGAGCCGAGCCGGCAGACCAGCGTGGACCAGTCCGCCGCCGCGGATTCGGTCGACCTCGATTCCCGGGACACCGACCAGCTGGCGCTGACCGCCCGGGAGGTGTTCCCCGGCACCTCCGTGGCGGCCGTCGTCGGGCAGCCGGCCTACCCGGTACTCAGGACGCAGTCCAGCGGCAGCTGCGCGGTCGCGGCCAGCGGTGAGGTCGCCGACCTGCTGGTCCGCCTCGGCTGCAACCAGGTCGTCCGGGCCACCCTCCGCACCCCCGACGGCAGCCACCTGCTCACCGCCGGGCTGTTCAACCTGACCGACACGGCCAGCGCCGAGCGCGCCCGGGATCGCATCCGGCAGCTGCTCGAAGGACGGCGGGGTCGGTTGCTCGGTATGGCAGCCGGTGACGACACAGCCGCCGCGGCGACGGCCGCCGCGCGGGTCGGCTGGCAGGTACGCGGCCACTACCTCGCCTACTGCGTCGTGACCCGGGCCGACGGGCAGCGGATCGACGCCACCGACGCGAAGGCACGCGAGATCCTCTACGAGGTGATCGAGCTGTACCTCAACCGCGGGGTGCTGGAACGCCGGGCGAACGCCGCGGCGGCGAGCCGACCGACGGCGGAACACCGCAGCACCGGCCAGGACGCCGGGCCGGCCGGCAAGTGACCGGCCGGTTCAGCCCTCGACCACGGGCACCCGGAGCCGGCGGGTCAGATCAGCCCGGCGGGCGTACTCGGCCGGATCGTCCGGGTAGCCGACCGCCACCAGGGTCAGCCCGTGCGCCGGCGCGACGGTCACCTCACTGGACCGCTCGCGGCGGCTGAGCAGACTCGCCGGCCACTCGACCGGCCGGCGGCCGTCCCCGGCCACCAGCATCGCGCCGACCAGGCTGCGCACCATCGCCTGGCAGAACGCGTCCGCCTGCACGGTGGCGACCAGGATGCCGTCCGGGTCCCGCCGCCAGTCCAGCCGGGTCACCTCCCGCAGCGTGGTGGCGTTCTCCTTGCGCCGGCAGTACGCGGCGAAGTCGTGCTCCCCCACGAGCCTGCCCGCGGCGGCGTTCAGCGCGGCCAGGTCCAGGGGCTTCGGCCAGGCCAGCGTGTCGCGCCGGCGGAGCGGCTCGGCACCCCACGGGGCGTCAGTCACCCGGTACTCGTAGCGGCGGAAGGTCGCCGAGAAGCGGGCGTCGAAGTCGGCGGTCACCTCGGTCATCGCCCGTACCCGCACGTCGGTGGGGAGCAGCCGGGCCAGCCGGCGCAGCAGCCGTCCGTCGTGCTCCCGCCAGACCGCGGTGGGCAGGTCCAGATGGCAGACCTGACCGGTGGCGTGCACCCCGGCATCGGTCCGGCCGGCCACGGTCAACCCGGTCGCGGTGCCCGCGCCGAGGACCAGGTCCAGGGTCTCGGTGAGCACCCCGGCGACCGTTCGCCGGGTCGGCTGCGCGGCCCAGCCGGAGAAGTCGGTGCCGTCGTACGAGACGTCCAGCCGCAGCCGGGTCCGCTCGTCCATCTCGTACCTCCCGTTCACGGCGTCGGGCCCGGCACCCCAGGAAGGGATGCCG
>JBARAE010000685.1:0-4265 GCA_049791715.1 Micromonospora sp. | reverse complement strand
CGGGGTGTCTGGTGCGGTCGCCTTCGAGCAGTACGTAAGCGAGTACGGCCGTCGACGGGCTGTGTGACCCGATTGAAGATCCTCCTCGACGAACAGGTTCCTGAGCCCGCCCTAGCGCCCCTCCGCTTCATGCTGCCACTCCATACGATCGATCACGTACAGCGAATCAACTGGAAAGGCAAGCCAGACCTCCAGCTGATCCCGGACATGCCTCGGCGCGGTTACGAGCTGCTTGTCACCGCCGACGTGAACCAGCTGGAAGACCACGCCGAGTGCACCGCGATCAAGAAGGCGGGCATTCACCACGTCCGGTTTGAGTCGCACGGAAGGGGCGTCGCCCAGACGGCTAGCGCGATCGCCACAATCTTAGCCGGTCTGCCGTTGGTGGTGCCGGTACTGGAACATGCCTCAGGGCAACGGCTCGTCGAGTTGGCTGTTGTCAGGTGCGGCGATGCGCGGTACAAGGTCACGGACCCGGAGAGAGACCCACCCTCGTTGTATTGGCCGGGACGCAAAAGCACGACCAGGCGGCATCCACGACGCGACACCACCCCGGACTAGGCAAGGCGGTGGAAGTTTCCAGGCCGTCGCCAGGCCGTCGCCAGGCCGTCGCCAGGCCGTCGGAGGTCGGACAAAGCCAACCAACGATGACCATTGGCGACGACGAGTGGGCAGGTAGCGCAGGGTGACCCAGACGAGGACCTGCGCCGCAGCCAGCGCCTTACCTGTAGTTGGTGAACTGCAGGGCGACGCCGAAGTCATCGCCCTTGAGCAGCGCGATGACGGCCTGGAGGTCGTCCTTCTTCTTGCCGGTGACCCGGAGCTGGTCGCCCTGGATCTGCGCCTGGACGCCCTTCGGGCCCTCGTCGCGGATTTTCTTGCTGATCGCCTTGGCCTTGTCCGACTCGATCCCCTGGATCACCTTGCAGTCGATCTTGAAGACCTTGCCGGAGGGGCGCGGATCGCCGGCGTCCAGCGACTTGAGCGAAATGTTCCGCTTGACGAGCTTCTCCTTGAAGACGTCCAGCGCCGCGCGGACGCGCTCCTCGGTCTCCGCCTGAAGACCGATCGCCTCCTCGCCCGACCAGGAGATCTCCGCGCCGGTGCCCCGGAAGTCGAATCGCGTCCCGAGCTCCTTCTCCGCCTGGTGGAGGGCGTTGTCGACCTCCTGGCGGTCGACCTTGCTCACGATGTCGAACGACGGGTTGGCTGCCATGCTCATGCTCCTGCTGTCCGGCGGTCTGTCACGTTCGTCCCCCGCTGACCAGCGGTACGACCCCCTGACGGTACCCGCTTGCGCCGTCCCCGGGGGCAACAGCTATTCTTGGCTCCGCTGCCGCGCACGGCGCGGCGGCTATGCCCTGGCGGGTTGCCCGAGCGGCCAATGGGAGCGGACTGTAAATCCGTCGCGAAAGCTACAGAGGTTCGAATCCTCTACCCGCCACCAGGCAACGGGAGGCCCCTGACCTGCGGAAACGTCGGTCAGGGGTCTTCGTCGTCTCCCGGGTGCTGATGACCGCCGTTGGCCCTGATCAGCCAACCGATCGGGCACGCAACGGGCACGCCAAGGGGACTGAGGGCTGAAAAGATCGCATGCATGATCTCCCTACCTCAACCCGACGACCTGGTGTCCCTGGTCTTGCGCACCGGCCTTCACGACGACGCGGCCGGGGCGGTTCGGTGAACCCCAACAACGCGACCTCCCGGGTTGTGGCGGAAAAGGATCTAGCCGGCTTCACCGCCGGCCAGTTCCTGGAGGTGATGAAAGCCCTCACGGTGATCCTGACCCTGCCCCAGTCAGCCGCCGACCACGTCGACGCGCTCGTGGTAGCCACTGGCCAGGGCGAAGAATGGCGTCTCACGCATGCGATCCGCAACTGGGAGGCGAACCCAGCACTCCGCTACCTTTTGGTAGCGAACGGGAACCCGGATGAAAACACCTACGTCGAGATCACGCTCGACTACCTGCGGAGCCTCGGCCTGCGTCGCACCAATGGTGTCTATCTCCAAGCCGAGCCGGCGCCCAACACCGGCTTGCAGGCCGCATGGATCGTCAACCAGGTCCAAGCCCGCGGCATCACCAGCCTCGCGCTCGCTGTCTCCCCTTACCACCTGGCCCGCGTCTACCTCACGGTCCTCAAAGCATTCACCAGGAGTGGATTTCGCCTCCCCATGATCCCGCTCCCCGTGGCCGTCCCCCCTGACACACCCGTCCCGGAAACCGGAGCGACCGCCTACGACCTCGTACCCGGCGAGATCAAACGCATCCTCAACTACATGGACCACGGATGGGTCGCCAGGCCGGAGGAAGTGCAGCAGTACCTACAGTGGCTTTGGAGCCACCACAAAACCCTCCTCGTCACGAGCCCGATCTGAGACAGTCGTAGACCGTCCGGCACTCCTGCAGAAGGTGGCCGCCACTCTGCCCCTGGTCCCTGCGTCCGGCCGGATCACTGCCTTGCAAAGATCAAGACTGCTGTCGGCCGGCGTCGGCTACTGCCGCTCACCTGCTCGTCCTGTCGGCTCGCGTCCGCTCATGACTGGGCCGGTCGGCTGGCTTGGCTGTACGGATGGCTGTACGGCCACACGTTTACGAAGTGCCGACGCTGCGCTCGGCGTCCGGCCGGGTGTCCTGGCCGGCGGGATCACACTCATCCTGTCCCCACAGCATCTAGGTAAGGTCGTCCGCGTGGCTGACGCTGTCGTGATTCCCGGCGGTAGGTTCGGACCGGGTGCCCCCCTGCTGATGTATGCCGGCGATGTGGCGGAGCAGCGGGGCGCAACGGTGCATCGATACTCGTGGTCCCAGGAGTTCCCGAAGCCTGATCAGCCAGAAATCGAGAGCTGGGTTGGCCGCGAGATCGCTCCGCTGATCGACACCGTTGGCGGTCGCCCACTGCTGATCGGCAAGTCGCTCGGCACGAACGCGGCAGCGATTGCCGCCGAAAGATCCTTGCCCGCCGTGTGGCTCACGCCCTTGCTCAGCCTGCCGTGGGTGGCTGATGCGTTGGGCCGTGCGACTGCGCCGTTCCTGCTCGTGGGTGGCACCGCCGACAAAGCGTGGGACGGTGACATCGCCCGCCGGCTGTCACTCCATGTGCTGGAGGTGGAGGGCGCGGATCACGGTATGTACGTACCCGGCCCGCTTACCGAGTCGATCGCAGTGCTCGGCCGAGTCGTGATCGCCGTGGAGGAGTTCCTCGACGCGATCGGCTGGCCGAGCTAGGCTCCTAGCCCCGCAGGCTGGTACCTAGTTCCGGGCCTTCCTCGCCACACGTACACCGGTGGCAGCCTGAGTGGTGCAAGTTCATTGGGCGCCCCGACCTACGAATTACGAGATCAGCCTCCATCTACCTGGGCACACAGCGCTTGACCAGCAACAACCTCTCACGGCGTCTCACACCCCTGCGGGTCGTCAGCCGGCCTCTTGCGGACTGGATGCGGACTCGCCATGGTCGAGGACCGAGCCCGGCATGACCCTGGTCAGGCGGGCACGCAGTTGCTCGGGGGCGGCCGCGACCAGGCCGCGCATCTGATTCAAGGCGGCGGTGCGGGCCTTGACCGCTCCTCGGCGGGCGACCCTGAGGGCGCGGATCGCCTCGACCGGTCCGGTGCGGGTCTTCGGAGTGCCCATGGCGGTGCCGGCGAGGGTCGCGCGGGCGGCGGCGATGGCGTCGATCGGGTCGGACTTGCCCTGAGCCCGGCGGGCTCGGCGGTCCGGCCGATCCACCTCCACGACAGGCAGCTTCTTGCTGGTCAGATAGCGGGCCAGGCCTGCGCCGTAGCTGCCGGTGCCCTCCACACCCACGGCCGTGACCCGCCCGAAGGAGCGCATCCAGGCCAGCAGATCCGCGTAGCCGGCGGTGGTCGCCGGGAACTCCGCGTCGCCCAGGAGCCCGCCGGTACTGTCGATGATCGCGGCGTAGTGCGTGTCGCGGTGGGTGTCCACACCACCGATAACAGATCGCTTCTTGGCTGCCATGCTGGTGAGGTCCGCCCTTCTCGTCTGCGTCGAGATCCGTGGACACGTCACCGGTCAGGCCGTACGGACAACACAGTGGTGGGCGCCTCTCGCACAGGCTCCTATCAGGTCACGACGCCTGACCGGTGCCCCTGACTAGCAAAAATGCGGTCGGGGGCCGATCTTGTTTGGTCCAGCCGAGTCCAGCCATTGCCCTCGTCGCTCACGGTTCCGGGGCGTATCGGGGGGAGGATCGGGAGCCTGGCTATGGTCGGGAAAACGGACAACAGCGGCATCCGACCTA
>JBARAE010000684.1:0-8721 GCA_049791715.1 Micromonospora sp. | reverse complement strand
TTGGGCGGACAGGGAAACGATTGGAATCGTCGCCTTCGTCTCTTCGCGGCCCCAGGGCGACCGCACCGCCGACTTCCTCACCGTGCGAGGCCAACTGGAGCGTCCGGCCGCCTAACTTCGCCAGAGAGAACTGAGCCCTCGCTTGTAAGTTCTGGGCGCTTCGTTCGGCGGGGCCCGTCCGCGTCTGCGACCTCGGACGGCCGTCCGTAGCCGGCGGCTCGGTCTATCCCTGGGAAGCACCTACGCCCTGGTTCGGGGCGGCACTATCCCGGCGACTCGCCTCGGTGGTCGCTGGCTGATCCCCCGCGCCCGGTTTCACGTCTGGCTTGACGGCATCACCTACTCGCCCTCCGCCGTCGGCACCGAGCACAGGCGGAGTCGCTGATGGGCCACATCATCAAGACCCCGGCTGGCACCTACCGGGCCAACTGGCGCGACGCATCGGGCCGGCAGAAGGCGAAGACCTTCCGCACTAAGAGGGAGGCAAGTACCTTTCTCGCTCAACGGAAGCCGCTGTCAGCCGGGGAACCTACGTCGACCCGCACTCTGGCCGAATCCGCTTCGGGACATTTGCCCAGAGGTGGCTTGGAGGGCGCTCCGTTGAAGCACGTACGGCCGAACGGACACTGTCGCTTATGCGAACCCACGTCTTGCCAAAGTGGGGTGACTGGCCGCTCGGGAAGGTCGACTTCATGTCGGTGCAGGAGTGGGTGACCGACCTGGACCGACAACTGGCCCGACCACGGTCGCCAAGTGCTACCAGTTGCTCTCGACGATCCTCCGCACGGCTGTTCAGGCCCGGTTGATCGGTACCAATCCGGCCGAGGGCGTAAAGCTGCCACGGGACCGATCGCGGGACGTCAAGCCGGTCACGATCAGTCGGAAGGACTTCTTCGGAAAGCTGCTTCCCTCTGTGCCGCCCCGGCATCGGGCGATCGTCTGCGCCGCGGCTGGCGCGGGTCTGCGCTGGGGAGAATGCGCCGGGCTGACCTGGTCGTCGGTGGACCTCGACCGGGCCGTGCTGCGGGTGGTCCAGGTCGCCGGAGAAACTCACGGCGGCATCCTGCTTCGCCCGTACCCAAAGACCCGTGCTGGCGTCCGAACCGTGCCGCTGCCGGCTTTCCTCCTCGCGCAGCTGCGCGCGCTCCTGCCGTCCGACGATGTCACCCCGGACCCACGGTCCCTGGTCTTTCGCGATCGGGTCGGGCGCCCACTGCGTCGATCGAACTTCTGCCGTCGGGTGTGGCTGCCCTCGCTGGTCCGCGCCGGCCTGCTCGGCAAGGTCGTCAACACCGGTCCGGACCGATACCGCGCGGTCTGGCCCGACCGGGAGGGCGTCGAGTGGTCGGCGGAGTTCACCACCGAGCGGGAGGCCGTCGCATGCGTGGCGGCCAAGGCCGCCGGCGGAATGCGGTTCCATGACCTGCGGCGCGCCTACGCCACCTGGCTGGTCGCAGACGGTGTACCGATCAATCTGGTGCAGGGTGATGGGCCACGAGCAGGCGTCGACGACACTCAATCGTTATACGCACACCCCGGACGACTACGCGGCCCGCGTCTTGGATGCCTTCACGTCGCCTGCTGACGATCTGCTGACTCCGGCGGGCGAGAGGCTCTCGGAGAGCGCCCTGGATGAGGAAGAGGAGGGCCTGTGAGCTGCGGCGGAACGCTCAGGCCCGAAAGGGACGACCCCCGCCGGGGGGAGACGGGGGTCGTCGGGAGGTTCGGCTCCGGGGGGGTTGAGCCGAACCAACTCAGCGGTTACGGGGGGTGCAACCGCCGAGGGCTTTGGTGATCGGCGACGCGTGACGCGCGTCGCGAGCACAAGCATGCCGCAGCGAACCCTTATACGTCGAGTGGTGTCCGCTCCACCGAGTGCTCATTTGTGTTCGCAGAGTGTGATAGTGGTCACTCTGCGTTGAGGGGCCGGGAGTCTTGCGCAGCGGGAGACCCCGGCCACCCGCCGCCGGCCTCCCATCGGGCTAGACTTTCGCGCCGTGGGCCGAAGTGCCGCTTTCTTCGATCTGGACAAGACCGTCATCGCCAAGTCGAGCGCCTTGGCGTTCGGTCGGCCGTTCTATCGGGACGGGCTGATCACCCGACGGGACGTGGTCAAGTCGGCGTACGCGCAGCTGATGTTCCGGCTGGGCGGCACCGACGAGCAGACCATGGCCCGGACCCGGGACTACCTCGCCACGCTCTGCAAGGGCTGGCAGGTGGAGCAGGTCCGCCAGATCGTCGCGGAGACGCTGCACGAGCTGATCAACCCCTACGTGTACGCCGAGGCCGCGGCCCTGATCGAGGAACACCAGGCCGCTGGCAGGGACGTCGTGCTGGTGTCCGCGTCGGGCGAGGAGATGGTCCGCCCGATCGGCGAGCTGCTCGGGGTGACCGACGTGATCGCCACCCGGATGGCGGTCGAGGACGGCCGGTACAGCGGTGAGGTGGAGTTCTACGCGGCGGGCCCCAGCAAGGTCGACGCGGTCGGCGAGCTGGCCAAGGAGCGCGGCTACGACCTGGCTGACTCGTACGCCTACTCCGACTCGTACAGCGACCGGCCGCTGCTGGAGTGCGTCGGCCACCCGACCGTGGTGAACCCGGACCGGGCGCTGCGCAAGCTGGCGGTGGAGAACTCCTGGCCGGTGCTGGAGTTCCGGCACCCGGTCCCGCTGGGCCGGCGGCTGCGTGAGCGGCCGGCCGTACCGGTCGCCGCGGCGGCGCTCGGCGTCGGGGTCGGGGTGGCCATCGGCATCGCCTGGTACGGCCGGCACCGGCGTACCCGCGCGACCACCACCCCGGCGGCCTGACCCACCCGCGCCACCTCTGTCGCCGCCACCGCAGCCCCGCAGGGGGCGAACGCGGGGCGCAGCCGCAGGTCGTCGAGTTCCGCCCCTCCGCCTTCGCCATCGGAATACGCCACGGGTATTGAGCAGTTGCTCAAACGCACCTATCCTCGGCGTTGAGCGAGCGCTCAAGACGGGGGTGGGCGAGATGGAGCCGGACGAACACCAACCACGACGGACCACGGCGAACTGGGTGCTGGCCGGGCTGATCGCCGCCTTCGGGGTGGTGGTCTTCGTCCTCACCGTGCGGGAGGGAAGGGCCGACAGCGCCCTCCTGTTCGTGGCGCTACCGGTGGTCCTGGCCGCGGCGCTGGCCCTGACTCCGGGTCGCACGGGACACGGCCGGGTCTTCGTCGTCACCACCATCGCCCTGCTGCTGGCGGCGGTGGCGCTGCACGAGGGTGCCGTCTGCGTCATCCTGGCCGCGCCGCTGGTCTACGCCGTGGCCCACAGCGCCACCGCCGTGATCCGCGGGCTGGGGAATTCGTCACGGACGTACGCCATCGTCACCGTGCCCCTGCTGCTCCTGCCCGGCCTGGAAGGCACCGGCCTGGCCCCGCGGCTCGCCCCGGAGCAGCGCGTGGAGGTGGTCCGGACCGTGGCGCTGCCCGCCGATGAGGTGGCCGCGCGCCTCGCGGCCGGCCCGCAGCCGGAACCGGCGCGCTCCATTCCGCTCCGGATGCTCGGTGTGCCCACTCCCGGCCAGGTCAGCGGCGACGGGCTCGATCCCGGCGACCGCTGGATGTTCGGCTACCACGGCAGCGCGCACGGGCCGGGCGGCCACCTGCTCGCGGTGGTGGAGACCAGTCGGCCGCAGCACGTCACCTTCCGCTTCGCCGAGGACAGTTCGATCACCGCGCGCTGGTTCGCCTGGCAGCACGCCGACGTCCGGTGGCGGGAGGTGGATCCCGCGCACACCGAGGTCCGCGTGACCGTCGACTACCGGCGCGGCCTCGACCCCTCCTGGTACTTCGGACCGTTGCAGCAGATCCTGCTGGGCGAGGGCGTCGGGCACCTGCTCGACATGATGAGGCTGCGGTGACCGCGGCCCGCTACCTCAGCCTGGCGGTGCCCCTCGCGGCCACGGTCGCCGCCGCCCGGTTCGAGCGGGACCGGGGCGCGCGGGCGGCGGCGCTGCTGGCCTTCCTGGCCGCCGCCGTCGGCATCGCCGCCCTGAACGAGACGGCCCGATCGAACGCCTGGTACGCCTTCGCGCCGGTGCGCGGCGCGTACCGGGGAATGCCGGTCGACCTCTGGATCGGCTGGGCTGCGCTGTGGGGTTCGGTGCCGGTGCTGCTCCGCCGGGTGCTGCCGCTGCCGCTGACGGTGGGTCTGCTCCTCTGGGTCGACGTCGTGGCGATGCCCGCGCTGCACCCGCTTGTCCGGCTCGGCCCGTACTGGCTGGTCGGTGAGGTGGTCGGGCTGACCGCGGTGGCACTCCCGGCGCAACTGCTCGGCCGGTTCTGCGCCGACCGGCGACACCTGCTGGTCCGCACCCTGCTCCAGGTCACCCTCGTCACCGCCCTGCTGCTGTGGTTCGTGCCGTCCCTGGCCTTCGAGCTGGGGGACGGCTCCTGGGCCCGGCTGACGGCACTGCCCCCGTCCGCGGCGCTGCTCGTCGCGCAGGTCGCCCTGCTGCTGGCGACGCCGGCCCTCACCGCCGTACGGGAATTCGCCAGCCGAGGTGGCGGGACGCCGTACCCGTGGGATCCGCCCGGTCGGCTCGTCACCACCGGGCCGTACGCCTATCTGGCCAACCCGATGCAGGTCAGCGCGGTGGCCCTGGTGCTGCTCACCGCCGTGCTCACCCACAGCGTCACGCTGCTCCTGGCCGCCGGGGCGGGGGTGGCCTTCTCCTCGGCGGTGGCCCGACCGCACGAGCGGTACGACCTCGACACCCGGTACGGCGAAGCGTGGCGCGACTACCGGCGCCACGTCCGGGACTGGTGGCCGCGCTGGCGGCCGTACCCGTCGGGTTCGCCGGCGGTCCTCTGGCTCGACGACGACTGCGGGCCCTGCGCCGCGACCTGGCGCTTCCTCGCCCGCCGGCGTCCGGTCGGGCTGCGAATCCGGCCCGCCGGGGAGCACCCCGGGGTGCTGTGGCGGGCCGGGTACACGGGCGACGGCGGTCACGAGGAACGGGGGGTGGCCGCCGTCGCCCGCGCGCTCGAACACCTCCACCTGGGTTGGGCGCTGGTTGGTTGGGCTCTGCGGCTACCCGGCGTGACCTGGCTGGCCCAACTGGTCACCGATGCGATGATCGCACCGCCGCACCCGGTGACCCCGCGAGGAGAATCATGTCCGACACCAAGCAACGCCTCCTCGACGGAGCCATCGCGGCGATCCGCGAGCATGGCATCGCCGGCATCTCCGCGCGTACCATCGCCGCCGCCGCCGGGGTGAACCAGGCGCTGATCTTCTACCACTACGGAACGGTGGACGACCTGCTCACCGCGGCCTGCCGGGCCAGCACCGCCGAGCGGGTCGCGCACTGGTCGGCCCGCCTGGCCGGCGTCGGCTCGCTGCGGGAGCTGCTCGCCGTCGGACGCACGCTGCACGAGCAGGAGCGCGAGCTGGGCAACGTCTCGTTCCTCGCGCAGATGCTCGCCGGCGCGCAGACCGACGAGCACCTCGCCGCTCCCACCGCCGGCGCACTGCAGCTCTGGGTCGACGAGATCGAGCCGGTCCTCCGCCGGCTGCTGGCCGGTTCCCCGTTCGCCGAGATCGCGGACGTCCCCGGCCTGGCCCGCGCCGTGTCGGCCGCGTTCATCGGCCTGGAGCTGTACGACGGCGTGGACCGGGCCGGCGCTGACCGGGCGATGTCCGCGCTGGACCAGCTCGCGGTGCTCATCGAGATCGTGGACGACCTGGGGCCGATCGCCCGCCGGGCCCTCCAGGCGAAGGTCAACCGGGCGGTCCGGCGGGACTGACCTGCGGTCAGGAGGCGGCGAGGACCTCGTCGCCGATGAGAGCGATCTGGTCGGCGCCGACCTCCACCGCGGCCATGTAGTGCCGCAGCCAGGAGCGCAGCCCGTCCGGGGTGCCGGTGGCGAACGCACCGGCCGCGCCGACGTACTCCGGTTCCCGTTCGCGGTGGCCGACGTCGACGGCGACCAGACCGCGCGGGTCGAACCCGGTGGAGAGCAGCACCAGCCGGGCGGCGGCCCGGGCGACGACCCCGGACGGCCCGGCGAACGGGCGCAGGTTCAGCAGCTCGCCGTGCACGACGGCGGCCAGCACCAGCGGGGAGACCTTCGTGCCCCCGGCGACCAGGCCGGCCAGCCCGTCGAGGCGCGCGGCCACGACCGGGTCGGCTACCGGCCGTCCCAGCTCGGCCTCCGTCACGACGTCGCGGGCTGCCAACACGTGCAGCTTCGCGAGGGCCTGCCGGGGGGCCCTGGGCCAGAGTTCGGTCAGCCCGGGCAGTGCCCCGGCGACCCGCAGCGCACCCTGGAGCACCGGGTCGGTGACGGTGCCGGCACGGACCGCCTCACGCTCGTGCGGGCGTCCCTCGAGGGCGGCGCTGGCGACCGCGGAGCGGAGGCTGACCTCGGCGGCGACCTGGCCGCCGTGCCGGCGTAGGGCCCGGTGCCGATGGGCGTGGTCGACCCGGTCGCGGGCCCGGTCGACGGCGGGCGCGATGTCGGCGAGCGCGAGCAGCGGTGCGAGCGGGTCCGTGGTCACCCCGTCACGCTATCCATCGCGCGACGCGCGCCGGGCGCTACCCGTACCGAAGGCGACGCAGGCCACCGGGACGGGGAGCGACAGCGGATGTGGAAGTCTGCGCCATCCGGCGCGTGATGAAAGCCGCTGGGCGCGTGGCGGCTCGCGGGGCTGTCGCGGTCGTCCCGCGCCGCGACTAACCTCAGCCGGGTAGGGAGACGCAGGTCACGCGACGAAGGAGTCACCGCATGAGCGAGGCATTGGCCAACTTGTTGAACGAGACGCGCCAGTTCCCGCCGCCGGCCGAACTCGCCGCGAAGGCCAACGTCAAGGCCGACGCGTACGCCGAGGCCGAGCGCGACCGACTGGCCTTCTGGGAGCGCCAGGCCGACCGACTGACCTGGGCGAAGAAGTGGGATCAGGTTCTCGACTGGTCGAACCCGCCGTTCGCGAAGTGGTTCGTGGGCGGCCAGCTCAACGTTGCGTACAACTGCCTGGACCGGCACGTGGAGGCCGGGCGGGGTGACAAGGTGGCGATCCACTGGGAGGGCGAGCCGGGTGACACCCGCACCCTGACCTACGCCGACCTGCACAAGGTGACCTGCCAGGCGGCGAACGCGCTGACCGAGCTGGGCGTGACCGCCGGCGACCGGGTGGCGATCTACCTGCCGATGATTCCGGAGGCGGCCGCGGCGATGCTGGCCTGCGCCCGGATCGGCGCCACCCACAGCGTGGTCTTCGGGGGCTTCTCCGCCGACGCCCTGACCAACCGGATCCAGGACGCCAGCGCCAAGGTGGTGATCACGGCCGACGGGGGTTACCGGCGCGGCAAGCCGTCGGCGCTCAAGCCGACGGTGGACGAGGCGGTCGCGAAGTGCCCGTCGGTCGAGCACGTGCTGGTCGTCCGGCGCACCGGCGAGGACGTGGCCTGGTCCGAGAAGGACCGCTGGTGGCACGAAACGGTGGAGACGGCCTCGCCGGAGCACACCGCTCAGCCGTTCGACGCCGAGCACCCGCTCTACATCCTCTACACCAGCGGCACCACGGCCCGCCCGAAGGGCATCCTGCACACGACGGGCGGCTACCTGACCCAGACGTCGTACACCACGCACGCGGTCTTCGACCTGAAGCCGGAAACGGACGTCTACTGGTGCACCGCCGACATCGGGTGGGTGACCGGGCACTCCTACATCGTGTACGGACCGCTCTCCAACGGCGCGACCCAGGTCATGTACGAGGGCACCCCGGACACCCCGCACAAGGGACGGTTCTGGGAGATCGTCGACAAGTACAAGGTGACGATTCTCTACACCGCCCCGACGTTGATCCGCACCATGATGAAGTGGGGCGAGGACATCCCCGCCGGCTATGACCTGTCGTCGCTGCGGCTGCTCGGCAGCGTCGGCGAACCGATCAACCCGGAGGCGTGGATCTGGTACCGGCAGCACGTCGGCAAGGGTGCGCTGCCGATCGTGGACACCTGGTGGCAGACCGAGACCGGCGCGATCATGATCTCGCCGCTGCCCGGCGTCACCGACGCCAAGCCCGGCTCGGCGATGACCCCGCTGCCCGGCATCGTCGCCGACGTGGTGGACGACCAGGGGCAGTCGGTGCCGAACGGCGGCGGCGGCTACCTGGTGCTGCGTGAGCCGTGGCCGTCGATGCTGCGCACGATCTGGGGTGACGACAACCGGTTCATCGAGACGTACTGGTCCCGCTTCGAGGGCATGTACTTCGCCGGCGACGGGGCGAAGAAGGACGACGACGGGCACATCTGGCTGCTCGGCCGGGTCGACGACGTGATGCTGGTGTCCGGGCACAACATCTCCACCACGGAGGTGGAGTCGGCGCTGGTCAGCCACCCGTCGGTGGCGGAGGCGGCGGTGGTCGGCGCGACCGACCCGACCACCGGCCAGGCGATCGTCGCGTTCGCCATCCCGCGCGGCAGCACGGACATCTCCGGTGAGGCGGGCGAGCAGCTGATCGCCGACCTGCGCAACCACGTCGCGAAGACGCTCGGCCCGATCGCCAAGCCTCGGCAGATCATGCTGGTGCCGGAGCTGCCCAAGACCCGCTCCGGCAAGATCATGCGCCGGCTGCTGCGGGACGTGGCGGAGCGCCGGTCCCTGGGCGACGTCACCACGCTCCAGGACTCCTCGGTGATGGAGCTGATCTCCTCCGGCATGGGTGGCGGCAAGTCCGACGAGGACTGACG